>DATMYB010000419.1:0-3786 GCA_035561215.1 Syntrophomonas sp.
ACAGAGCATATAATGGAAACCTGCGGTTTGAATACTTCTTCCCGGTATTTTTCTACATAAGCCAGAGATTCTTCCCAGCTGAGAGGCACTGGCTTTTCCTCCTCCATCCACAGGCCTTCCGGGAACAGGGCGGCCGGCACCTTTTCCAGCACCAATTGCTCTTCGCTGATTAAGCGGTCCAACATGTCATACCCGCTTTGACCGTGGGCTTGATATACTAAATATTTATGCGCCAGGCGTTGCTCGGATGAAAACCCGTAGTGCAGGACCTGAATGTCCTGGGACCAGTGTAGGCGTTGAATGGTGGCGGGATAGGGCCGCTGGTGCAGACCCGGACCGGTTTCTTCATAATGAATGTCCGGGGTCACGCGCCATAAGCGCACAAACCAGCCGACATCATATAGACTGTCCAGTCTGCGCCAGGTATGACTGCGCCAGAGATTGATTTCATGAAATACCACACCGTCAATCTGATTTTCTATGCAGGCGGCACATAAGGACTGCAACTGGTCGGCCGCATTGGCGCTTAAGACTTCGTCCGCATCCAGCCAGAGGATAAAATCGGGGGACAGTTTAAGGGCTTCTTGCAAAAGAATCTGTTTGTGGCTGATTTCATTGGCAAAGTCGTTTTTTACACCCTGTATGACATAAGGGGTCTGGCTCAAGAGGTATTCATAGCTCCCGTCGGTACTGCCGTCGTCATAGACGACCAGTGCGTCTACCAGCGGCTTTACGTATTTAACGAAGCGCTCCAGATTTCCTTTCAGCATTTCGTTATAAACCTGGCAGATGGCCACAATGGAATAGCACTTCTGGCTCACCGGCCGGGGCTCCATCCAGGACAGCTGTCGTTTCCTTTTTCGGCATAGGGCCAGGCCCGGTGAAACCGGAATGGTCATCATCTCATATTCGTCAGTGCAGCGCGAGAGTTCCTCAGCCGCCAGGTAGGCGCTTCCACACCATTCAGGGTGCGTTAATTCGATATTTCCGGGGTGCACGTCATGCATGAGAATCAAGCCATGGGGAGATACGCGGGGCAAATAGGAGCAAAAATCCTGCAACACCGCATCCTTAGCATGATCGGCGTCAATAAACAGCATGTCTACTTGCAGGCCTTCGGATTCCAATTGTTTGACAAAGTCCCGGGTACTGGCCAGAACAAAGCGAGTATTGGCGGTTTTTTGCATATATCTTTCGGCATCCGGATTGATATCGACTCCGATGAGATGCTGGGCGTAAGGAATGATTCGGTTAAACAAGGCACAATGATATATGCCCAATTCTACGTACACCCGAGGGCGCACGATGCTGGCCAAAAGAACGATAAAGTCCTCATGCCAGACAAGACCCCGATCCTTGTCAAGATCGATAAAACGATGGGAATCCACAAGCAAAACCTCCGTTTGATTATTTGGGGAACACGCCCAGAATGATTTTGGCAACCGTTGCACTGACTGATTGCCTCAAATATTCTTCCGGTGCTGTCCAATCGCGCATCAGGCGCAACGCTATATGGACTGCCTGAAGGATGGATTCGGGATGGCATCCGCTAATAACGCTGCTTCCATGCTCAACGGTTTCCGGCCTTTCCGTGACGTCCCGCAGGGTCACATTGGGGACCTGAAATATGCAGCATTCTTCCTGAACCGTTCCGCTGTCGCTCAAGACACAGCAAGCTTCCTTTTCCAGGCGGACAAAATCAAAGAACCCCTGCGGTTCTACGACCCGGACCCCCTCTCCCGCTAAATCATATCCTCGCTTTTTCAGTTGGGAACGAGTCCGGGGATGTAAACTGCAGATGACCGGGATTTCATATTCCAAGTGGAGCAGGTGGAAGGCTTCTATAAACTGGTTCAGGCGTTCGGGGACATCCACATTTTCGGCCCGGTGCAGGGTGACCAGAAAATATTCGCCCGGCTCAACTTGAAGCCCGGCTAGGCTTTGGCTGGACTGGATATTGGACCGGTAGTAATCGAGCACTTCCAGTATGGGATTGCCGGTCACAAGAATTTTATGACTGGCGATTCCTTCTTTCAACAAGTTGGCCCGGCTACGCTCCGTATAAGGAAGCAGGATGTCGCTGCAGTGGTCTACCAGGCGCCGGTTGATCTCTTCGGGAACCCGGTCGTCATAGCAGCGGTTGCCTGCTTCCATATGAAAAACCGGAATATTCAGCCTCTTGGCTACGATGGCCGACAGGGCGCTGTTCGTATCGCCGAGCAGGAGTAAACGGTCTGGTTTTTCCTTGACGATGACCTTCTCGCAGGCGATAAGAATGGAAGCAATCTGTTCAATCGCCGTACCTGAGGCACAGTGCAGAGAATAATCCGGCGGGCGCAATTTTAAATCGGAGAAAAATATGTCATTCAGCTTCTGATCAAAGTTTTGCCCGGTATGAACCAGAATGTGCTCACTCAGCTGATCCAGCAGCGGTATAATCCGGCTTAACCGGATAATTTCCGGCCGGGTGCCCATAATGGTCATGATTTTCAACGCAAGAACTCCCCATCATAACTTAATTTTGTGCTGAGAAGCAAATCGTGTTTTTGCAAAAGATCTCTGGTTCCTTCCAGGGTCAAGACTGAACTTCCCGAACTATATTCCTGATTGATAGCGTCAAGGCCCTCGGTATTCTGCCATAACTCGGGCAAAATCGATTTGATGACATAATAATCCCCGCGTTCAAAGGCATGCCAGGACTCTTCCTGGGATACTAAGATTTCATGGACTTTTTCCCCCGGTCTGATGCCAGTAAAGACGATTTCAATATTGCGATCCCCGATCAAAACCCTGGCGACATCAAGAATACGGGCGGCCGGAACTCGGGGCACATAGATTTCTCCGGGAAGGGCCTCTTCAATGGCAGCCAGTATAGTATCCACCGCCCGATCCAGGGATAGTAAAAAGCGGGTCATATCCATTGTAGTAATGGTAAGCGGGCCGCCGCTGTTAATTTGGCCATGAAAGAGAGGAATCACTGAACCCCGAGAAGCCAGAACATTACCGTAACGGACACAGATAAAGCGGGTGGAAGGAACCTTAATGTTTCCATTTATAAATGTTCTTTCTTGAATGGCTTTGGTCATACCCATAACATTGATGGGCTTACAGGCTTTATCAGTCGATACTCCCACAACTGTTTCCACCGGGATCTTATTTAACTGGATAGCCTGCACAATATTCTCCGCACCGGTGATATTGGTCTGAACCGCTTCATAAGGAAAATACTCGCAGGAAGGCACCTGTTTTAGTGCAGCTGCATTGATTACGATGTCGGCGCCATCAAGGACAGAACAAACAGAATGATAATTGCGGATGTCTCCGATGCGGAAATCCACCAATTGCTCGAAATCCTTGTAGATGATCTCGTCAGTCGCAGTTTGTTTCCTCTGGTATTCGGTTCTCATAAAATGCTGTTTCGCTTCATCCCGGGAAAAAATGATGATTTTACGCGGTATATCCTCGGAACGCGCCAATAAACGCCGGGTTAAAACTTTTCCTAGAGAACCGGTTCCGCCGGTTATCACGACGACCTTGTCTTTAAACAGCGACATCGAGTTCCTCCTATAACAGAGCCCGGATTTGTATACAAAGCGTTTTTAATTCCCGCCCAACGCTTATGCTTCCAGCCGGTTTTCAGGGGCCGGGCCAGTCATTTCAAGTTGTCAAAACAGGTTGTATAACAGGATTTTAATGTTAAGATATGTAAGCACCGTTCATTTTGGCACCATTTAAAAAGCTACGAAAAAATTGGGTACAGCAGAATTTGCGTCTGCTGTACCGTAT
>DATMYB010000420.1:0-7680 GCA_035561215.1 Syntrophomonas sp.
GTACGACATCCTAATGCCGCCCCCTTTTCTAATAATTGATTCCCCCTGCAAAAACTTATAATTCCGTTAGTTGAATGTATTAACATCCGTCGCCAGACTCCGCGTCAAGTGCTCCTTCATGTTTATACATTCAACCTAATCAAATCAGGCTTTTTGCAGAGGAATCATAATTATGTTAAATCAGTATTTAAACGTTTTCGATTGCCAGCGCATGGGCTATACCGGGGATACTCTCCCCCTGAAACGAGCTGGTGGGACTCATCAAAGCTCCGGTGGGCACAAACAACAGGCGGTTGATTTCCCCCCGGCTCATTTTGCGCAGCAGCGGTCCGCATAACATGGCGGCTGAACATCCACAGCCGCTGGCGCCGGATTTTACATCCGGCAATCCGTCATAGATCATCACGCCGCAGTCGCTGTAAGTGGGGGTTGGCTCCATGCCCTGCTGAACGAAGATCTGCTTGAGCAGATTCATACCTACCATGCCCAAATCTCCGGTCACCACCAAATCGTAATAATCGTACGGTCGTCCCGTATCTTCAAAATGAGCCTTAATCGTGCTGCCCGCTGCCGGCGCCATCGCCGCCCCCATATTGGCGCTGTCGGTAATACCCATATCAATTACTTTTCCAATGGTAGCATGAGTGATGCGCGGACCGCTGCCCTCGGGCTGAACCAAAACCGCTCCGGCCGCCGTCGCCGTCCACTGGGAGCTAAGGGACGGCTGTATCCCCTGCTCCACCGGAGCGCGGTACTGGCGTTCGGCAGTAAAATGATGACTGCAGGTAGCCGCCACCACTCGCTCGAAATACCCCGCTTCGATCAGCATGGATGCCAGCAGAAGAGACTCGGCCATGGTCGAGCAGGCGCCGTACAAGCCCAAAAAAGGAATACTCAATTCCCGGGCGGCATAGTTGGCGGAAATGATCTGGTTGAGCAAGTCTCCGGCCAGCAACAATTCCACCTCGGAAACGTCGAGGCCGACCTTGGCCACCGCCGTATGTACCGCATACTGTAATATTTTGTTTTCAGCTTTTTCCCAACTTTTTTCCGCATACAAATAATCGTCTAAAATTTTGTCAAAATCCTGGGACCAGGGCCCCTGGCCTTCCTTAGGCCCGACAATGGACGCCCAGGCACACACTACCGGCGGACTGGGAAATCTGACCGTTTGAAAGCCCATCTTTTTTGCCGCTGTCATTCCAATTCACCTGCGCAATCATTTAAAACAGTAGGCGATCAGCCCAATCAGCACCGATGCCGTAAAGCCGAACAGCAAAGTTGGCCCGGCGATACTGAAAATTTTGGCTCCCACCCCAAATATATAACCTTCTCGCTTGAATTCCATAGCCGAAGCGACGATCACATTGGAAAATCCGGTGATCGGAACAATGGAACCGGCGCCGGCCTTTTCCCCGATTTTGTCATAAAGGCCCAGGCCGGTCAGCAAAGCCCCCAGAAATATCATGATCACTGACACTGCCGAACCGGCACTGGTTTTATCCATCCCTTTGAACATAAGATAATTATTAAAAACCTGGGCGATCACGCAAATGAGCCCCCCCACGGCAAAAGCCCAGATACAATGACTCAGCAGCGGCGGTTTGGGCTTAACCTGCTCAACCAGGTTCTGATATTCCTGTTTCTCCAGCGCTTTCAGTTCTTCACTTTTTTCCTCGAACATGATTTTGCCTCCCTGATTCCACTGCACAAACTTGTCATTCGTTGGTGGAATGTATAAACATTACGTCGCCAGACTCCACATGATTAAATCAGGCTTTTTGCAGTGGAATGCTCCTTTAATAAAGTATTATGAGCTTTGCCCTTTAAGATTATGCAGTATAATGGTGATACGAACTGTAAAAAGTACGCCGCATCCGCAGTTGCACAGTTTTCAACCGCCGCCTGCAGCGGACTAAAACTGTGCATGGAAAATAAAAAGGAGAACCACCCGCATAACGGATATGGTTCTCCTCTGCGTTGATATTAAGTTTGCCAAGCCTGAATTTATTCAAGCAATTGTTTCAGTTTCACCAGGGCGGCTTTCTCTATCCGCGATATCTGGACCTGGGATACGCCCAAATCTTCCGCGATCACCATCTGGGTCTCATCTTTAAAAAAACGCCGCAACAAAACTTCCCTTTCCCGCTCTTCCAGTTTGGCCAGCGCCTCCCGCAGCGCCATTTGTTCCAGCATCATGACGTTGCCGTCTTCATTGGCCAATTTGTCGATCAGGGATAATTGTTCCTTTTCTTCGCCGGGCATCACATCCTGCATATAGGCCGGCGACTGGCAAGCCTCCATAGCCAGTACGATCTCTTCTTTTTCAATTTCCAGCAAGCCGGCAATTTCACCAATGCCGGGTTCCCGCCCCAGGTTGCCGCGCAATTTGTCCTGGGCCCAGCGGATTTTTCCATAGGTTTCCTTCAGACTGCGCTGCACTTTGACGATACCGTCATCCCGTAAAAATTTTTTGATCTCCCCGATAATCATGGGAACAGCGTAAGTGGAAAAGCGGACATTATAAGCGAAGTCAAATTTGTCGATGGCTTTTAACAAGCCGATGGAGCCGATCTGAAACAGATCTTCGTATTCGTAGGCGCTGTTTTTAAATCGCTCCAGCACCATATACACCAGACCGATATTGTTTTCATAGACCCGGGCGCGGGCCTCGGCGTCGCCCTGCTGGGCCAGTTCCACCATTCTTTCATTATCATCGTATTTATTTTGCAGGGGCATTTCATCACCCCTCGCTTAAGCCAAAGCTTCCGAGTCACGACATACAAACACGCGCCGCAAGGTGACGCTGGTTCCTTCCCCGACCATGCTTTTAACTTCCACATCGTCCATAAATGATTTCATAAACGTGAACCCCATGCCCATGCGGTTTTCGTCACTGGAATAAGTCGGCTCCATGGCTTGCTGGATATCGCTGATGCCCTTGCCGTAATCCTCCACCATTATTTCCAGGGAACGATTATCGCCGATGCTGGCCATCACTGTGATTTTCTCGTTGCTGCGATGGTCGTAGGCATGGATGATGCAATTTGAAACTGCCTCCGAAACCACCAGTTTTACCTCTTCAATTTCTTCCAGGGTACAGTCCATCTGCGCTGCAAATGCTCCTACACAGGTGCGGGCCAGGGAAACATTCTCGGGAAGACTGGGAAACTCAATACGCAAATAATTCCTTACGTTCATAACTCTCCAGCCGGCAGCTGGTCTCCACCTCCTTTTAAATGTTGATGATGTCTTGTTCGTTTTTATAAATCGGAATCAATTTGTTTATGCCGCTGAACATCAAAATTTTTTCCACCGAGGCACTGGCCCCGACAATATACATGTGACCCTGGAGCAAACTTATCTTTTTGTAGCGTCCTATGATTACCCCCAGCCCTGAGCTGTCGATGAAGGTAACCTTTTCCAGATTGATGATCAGATTGCTGACCTGCTTGCTGTCAAGGCGGCTGTCAATCTCCTGGCGCAGTTTCTCCGCGATCAGCATATCAAATTCGCCGGTCAGTTTGACTACCAGCGTACTTCTGATTTGTTTGAACTCTATCTTCATAATACAAAAAAGTCCCCTCTCTGTATAATGGAACTAATGGCGAGTAGTCTGTAACACCTAAAACTATAATTCCCGCCGGCTATATTTTCGCAGGGGCACGTTGTCGTCGATCGCAATACGTCTAGTATTACTCACTCCTCCGCCTTCCCCTGCCTCGCCACTCTTCATGGCGAGAATTTTTCCGCCGGATAAAATATACTTTTAGGTGTTACAGACTACCTAGTTCCACAGAGAGGGGATTAATTCCTTCCACTAAATTCCAATCATAATAGATAAGTTTCAACAAACATCTTCTTTATCTGTTTTAAGATCCCGCCCCGTTTTACCTCCTGAGCAGCTACCAGATCGACGCTTTTGACTTTCGTTCCGTTTTTATAGACCTGAATTTCCCCGATCTTTTCGCCTTTGCTCACCGGCGCGTCGATATATTTCAACAACATTTGCTTGCTGGTAATTTTGGCTTTTTCCCCTTTGACGAAGAGGCAGCCCACATCTTCCTTGGCAACGGCCGGCAATTGATCCAGATCTCCTTTGCCTACGGGTACCGTACCGCATACCTGGTTGCGGGGCACAAAAGTTTTAAAGGCATAACGGGCAAAGCCGTAATTATACATTTCCATGGAATCACTGAAATGACCCCGTACCTCCGGTGAGGACATAACCACCGCAATCAGCCGCAAACCGTCTCGTTTGACGGTGGAGGTAAGACAGTTTTTCGCTTCCTCCGTTCTGCCGGTTTTGAAACCGTCAGCGCCTTTATACCACCACAACAGCTTATTGGTATTGTACAGTACGAATTTCCCCCCGCGCAGCGGGTATTGCTTTATAGAGCAATATTCCATGATTTTGGGATGCTGCAAAGCAACCCGGGCCAGTATCGCCATATCGGCTGCGGTAGTATAATGATTTTCCGCCGGCAGCCCGTTGGAATTCATGAAATGGGTACTCTTCATGCCCAACTCTTTGGCTTTTGCGTTCATTTTATCAACGAAACTTTGGTGCGATCCATCCAGTTTCTCCGCTACGGCTACGGACGCATCATTGGCGGAACCGACGGCGATTGCGATCAACATATCCTCATAAGTCATTTCCTCGCCCGGAGCAAGATAAATCTGTGACCCGCCCATTTGCGCGGCATTGTCACTGGTGGTTACTTTTTCTTTGAGGGTTACCCGGTTGTCTTCCAGCGCCTCTACCGCCAGCAGCAGCGTCATCAGTTTAGTCATACTGGCCGGAGGCAGGCGTTTGTTCTCATTTTTAGCCAGCAGCACCTTGCCTGAATCAGCGTCGGTCAATATGTAGGCATCAGCTTTGACAGTATCCAACTCAGCGCTGGCCAGTGCAGGCGCGACCATGCCCAGTAAAAAAACAAACATCATTATAACGGCAATTATATATTTCTTTTTCATCTGTCCGTACCTCCCCCCTAACTTTGTTAATGTATATTGAAGAGGACAACAGATTATTCCAACTCCAGCCAATTAGTCTGGCTTGCGGCTCGGTTTATTGCAAAGATTTTTCCAATATCTCTCTGAGTTCTTCCTGGGTAGGCGCTGCCAGATTGTTGGCCAAACTTTTATCCGCTATGGCCCGATCCACAAACAACTCCCGTTCGGCGGCACTGCAAACCGGCGGCGGGCCGCAAAGTCCGCCCAGCACCGCGGACATTTCCTGCACATCCGCAAAGCCGGAGTAGGCAAATACCTGCTTCACTTTGGGATGGTCGCTTTTCTTCAGGTTAAAACTCATAAAAGCAGGCATGATCATACCATTGGCGCGTCCATGGGGTACGTCCTTAAAAACGGTAAACGAATAGCCCAGTATATGCGGCAGGGTAACCCTGGTCACACTGATGGCCATACCTGCCAGCAACGAACCCAGCAACAGGGTTTCCCGGTTTTCCATGCTAATTTCCTGGGATTGGGTCAGCAGTTTTAACTGCCCGCCCAGTATTTCCATGGCGGCCCGGGCGTAGATTTCGCTCAGAGGAGTGGAGAGGACCGACAGATAACTTTCCACCGCGTGGGAATACGCATCTACCGCTGTGTCGGCCGATATCTGCCAGGGTATGTTGCTGGTATAAACCGGATCCAGGATGGCCAGCCGCGGCAGCAATTTGGTGTCTCTGACTCCCAGTTTGGCCTGGCGTTCGGGGAAAGTAACGATGCTGGCAGCAGTGACTTCCGATCCGGTGCCGGCAGTAGTGGCTACCGCTGCCACCGGCAGCACCTCGCCGAACTGCAAACGCAAGAGCGCATCATCGCTGATATCATTCACAGCCAGAATGGCGATAATTTTGGCGGCATCCATGGGGGAACCGCCGCCAATGCCGATGATAAAATCGGCGCCGCATGCTTGCGCCCGCTTGGCCCCGGCTCGCACAGTGTCAATAGAAGGATTGGCCTCTACCTGATCGAATATCTCCCATTTGACGCCCACCTGATCCAACGCCTGGCAGATATCGTCCAACGCGCCGATACGCCGAGCCGAACCTCCCTGGCCGGTCACGATCAGCGCTGACCTCCCGATCCCCTTAAACATATGCTGATTTTCTTTGATCACATGGTTTCCGAAATAAATACGACCTGGTAAATAGGATTGCCATGACATCATGCTTCATCTCCTTTATGATTTATTATTGATTCCCCTGCCAAAACTTATCATTCGTTGGTGGAATGTATAAACATTCCGTCGCCAGGCAGCGCCAAGTGCTCCTTCATGTTTATACATTCAACATGTTTAAATCAGGTTGCTGCAGTGGAATTATTATTATCATGTATTATTATTGGTTATCCCACCGACCCCAACACCAGCGGCGTATTAGCCACTGCCGCCTGGTCAATCCGGAAGGCTTCCAGC
Source organism: Syntrophomonas sp. (assembly GCA_035561215.1). GTDB lineage: Bacteria > Bacillota > Syntrophomonadia > Syntrophomonadales > Syntrophomonadaceae > Syntrophomonas_B. Next base: position 6,428 of record DATMYB010000420.1, read on the forward strand.
AATAATTCGCGCACCGGCTGTATGGATTTCTCGCGGTTGCTATGCATTACCGCTATAGTCTCGCCGGTCTGCACATAATCCCCGCGTTTTTTTATCAGTTCTATGCCGGCGGCGGGATCGATCTTATCCCCCAGTTGCTGACGCCCGGCTCCCAACAGCATGGCGCCGTGGCCAACCTTCATGGCGTCCACTGCAGCCACATAGCCGCTCTCAGTCGCGTACACCTCTTCCTTGACGCCGGCCTGGGGCAAACCGTATCCGGGCTGCTCATAATGCAAATGACCTCCTTGGGCGGTAACCATTGCGTCAAACTTGGCCAGGGCGGCGCCGGATGCCAGCAATCTTTTCACTTGCTCCCGGGCGATCTCAATGCTGTTAGCCTTGCCGCCCAACACCACCATGCGGGCCGCTAATTCGAAGCACAGTTCCCGCAGGTCTTCCGGTCCGCTCCCTTTCAGTAAATCAATGACCTCCCTTACTTCCAGCGCATTACCGATATTGTACCCCAGCGGTTGGCTCATATCGGTAATCAGTGCCACCACCTGCTGACCTGAATGCCGGCCGATCCTGACCATGACTTCCGCCAGATGAAAAGCATCCTTCTGTTCCTTCATAAAAGCTCCCCGGCCTGCCTTCACATCCAACACTATGCCCTGGGCGCCGGCGGCAATTTTTTTACTCATGATACTGGAAGCGATCAGGGGAATACTTTCCACTGTGGCGGTAACGTCGCGGATCGCGTAAAGTTTTTTATCCGCCGGCGCCAAATCGCCGCTCTGGGACACAACCACCGCGCCGACCCGCTGAACTTGATCCAGTAATTCCTGCCGGTTCAATTCGACCTTGAATCCCGGAATAGACTCGAACTTATCGACGGTTCCCCCGGTATGCCCCAAACTTCTCCCTGACATTTTGACCACCGGCACTCCCGCCGCCGCCGCCAGAGGAATAACTGCTAGGGTGGCTTTGTCGCCTACTCCCCCGGTACTGTGCTTGTCCACCTTGACTCCGTCAATGGTTGACAGGTCCATGACTTCCCCTGAATTAGCCATGGCCATGGTCAAAGCAGCTGTCTCCGCGTCGCTCATGCCTTGAAAATAAACCGCCATAGCCCAAGCGGAAATTTGATAGTCCGGGATTGAACCATCCGTGATGCCCTGCACCATAAATTCGATTTCCGTCTGATTCATCTCCAGGCCGTCACGTTTCTTGGTAATTATATCGATAACATTCACGGCTTATCTCCTTAATTT
>DATMYB010000421.1:0-4807 GCA_035561215.1 Syntrophomonas sp.
CATTATAAGAGGAAGGGGCAGATGGCAAATAAACGGAAACAAAATCTTCAAACTGGTGAAGTTTGGACGGAAGAAGAATTGGCGGATTATTTGGGCTTCCAATTTATAGCCGGTTTCACCAAAGGCGGTGCCCCGTTCGGCATTGGAATATCTGGGGATGAGACTGACTCGACAAATGAAATTCTGGATACAGATGAAAACCTCCCTTTTTAAAATTGGGGATGATAGTTCGAGCGTAGCGAAACAGTCCGGCGGATTGTTTCGCAATGCAGTAGACGGAATCCTTGCCGTATTACCGGCGCCTGAATTCCGAAATCCAGAGCAGGCTCAGTTCAGTGGCGAGGTGCTTGAAATTCCTGATGAAAGACTGGTGGAAATAGCATTGTATTTCAAGGGCATTTTTGATAATATCTGTAGGCGTAACGTATCCCGGCAGGAAGGAACTAATTGACAGATATGGCGTCTAAATAATTCGTAGGGGTTTTGCAATATTGACAAAAAATCAGGGATCAAAAGTGAGGTGTTTCAAAATGACAAAGCGCATTGCTGCTATGTTAATGGCAATGTTTGTAGTATTGTCCTTTCAGGCGGGAGTCTGCCTGAAAGACAGCGGGGTTTATGCAGAAGAAAAGAAGGAAATCAGCATTATCATCGATGGGACAAAGCTGGCTTTCTCTCAGGATGACGGAATGGGAATCCCCTTTATCGACAGCGTGGGCAAAGCACAGGTACCGGTAAAAAAGACTCTCGAGAAAATCGGAGCGACAGTATTGTTTGAAACGGATGCGGGCTCGGGCGAAAGAAACATTATTATATCAAAAGACGGGAGCGTCATCAGGCTTACCGCCGGGGATCCGATCATGAGAGTGAATACGGACACATTCTACCTGCTCGATGCTTCTCCCCAGATCATGGGAGGCAGGACATATATGCCGATACGAGCGGTGTTTGAAGTGCTGGGATATTCCGTTTCCTGGGATGGGGCGTCCAAGACCGTTAGTATCCAAAAAAATCAGGATATGCCTTTACCGCCCGCGATTACGCCTGTAGGCCAGTTTGAACTCCCTCAGTATCAGAGCAAGGAGGAAGATAAGCCTGAGGTGATCGTAAACCACGGCTATATCTATTACCTGGGAGAGGATAACGACATCATGCAGACCTCCTTTTCCGATCTGACGAAATCGAAAAAGGTTTATCACTGCCCAGGGTGGATCGTCAATCTTTTTAACGATGAAAATGGGGTGCCAAGGCTTTACTATCATACGGAGGGCGCATCCATAGGAAGCCCTCATCAATTTGCTTTAAACACAGACGGAAGCATGACAGAGCTGAACGGTGGCAGAGAATACGCCGTCGAGGTTTATTCTACGGGAGGAAGGACCTTTGCCTTCCGGGAACTGAAATCCTGGCAGGATTCACGGCTTGAGATGAAAAATGAAGAAGGAGCATATGTCAATCTGGGCGGAAGAGAAAACAGGTATGATTACAAAAGCGAAATCGACGGATTCAACGGCAGGCCGGGCGTATATCTCATAGGAGATGATCTTTATCTTCTGGCGGAGTCCTTTTCCGGGGATGCGGGAAAAGCCGTGTACCGGGTAAATATAAAGACGGACGAGGCCGTGCGCATAACAGATGAGGCATATGGAGTTCAGATCGAGGGGAATTACCTGTATTACAATACGGGAAAGGAAATTCGGAAAAGAAACCTCGAAGACGGCACGGAAATTTCCATGTATAACTTTAACGGCTCGGCGACAAATTTTGCTTCTGATTTTGCGGTGCTAAACGGTAATCTGTATATCGCAGACAGGAACAGGTTTTTCATTGCTGCGGGCGGCGAAGTGAACGCACCTCCTCTTGAGGAGGGAAACCATATTATCTCTTGCAATGATATGGCGCTGAGAGGCGACAAGGGAGAGCAATACCTGATATGCAATATCGGAAAGAATCCTATGACAGGTGACGGTATCGCAAGCTGGTGGATGTGGGTCTACGACAAAGACGGCAAGCTGATTATGGAGAGGGAAGGCGACATCAGGCTTAATTCTGTTTCTATTGAAGGGGACAACATCTGTTATTATAATAAGACCACGAATCAAATCAATGTTGAAAAGATTAAGTGAAGAATATGGAGAAGCCCTGCCTGCACTAACAATCGACCGCTGGAGCAAGCGCAGCTTGCGTTGCCTGCACGAAAAAAAGTTGACAAGTTTTCGAGATGAGAACTGTCAACTTTTCCTTTATTCATACGGGCTTTCAGGCTTTTAATTTTCGCTCTCTTGCTGTGATGGTGCTCCATCTGGCTCTTTACGCATTGTCAAAAACAGCGTGGGGATTGCTGCGACCATAGTAAACCCGATTGCCCACCCGAAAGAGATGTTGAAAGCATTGGAAATCGCATGAAGATCGGAGGCGGTGTGGCCTGCCATCCGCTGCTGAGCGACGGTCGCGAGAATGGCCGACCCGAAAGCTCCGCCGATGGTCTGAAAAATCCTTGTGGAGATGCTCGCGTGAGGAACCTGTTCTTTTGGAAGTCCAATATAAGCAGACATCATGATTGCAATAAACAGACCGCCAAGCCCCGCTCCTCTTACCAACAAGGCGATAGACAAAAGAATATAATTCGTATCCGTACCCGCAAAAGCAAACGGCAGCGTACCGATTGCAATAGCGGCGAGGCTCATCAACACGATGTTGCGCGAGCCGTCACGGTCGGCCGTTTTCCCTGCCCAGCTTCTTGTAAGCAGCATACCTATGCCCTGCGGAAGCAGCCACAATCCGGCATACAGGGCGCTTGCTCCGCGCACCTCCTGATAATAGAGCGGCAGCATCAGCATGGCCCCGTTCGTGATGATTCCGCTAAAAATCAGCAGGATATTAGAAGCGGTAAAATTGACGGTTTTGAACAGCCGCACATTCAGAGCCGGTTCCCGTTTCGTATTCAGAGCATAGATGACATAGGATGCCATCAAAACGACGCCAATGATCAGCGGGACATAGACTGCACTGTCGTTTAATCTTCCGTGCTTGGCAACCTGGGCAATGCCGTAGATTAGAAGGGCAAACCCGGGAGAGAGCAAAAGCATGCCGATCACATCAAGGGATGCCTTCTTCTCCAAAAGCTTGTCGGCCGGTATTCCCCACAAGGTTAACAGAATCGCTACAATGCAGATAGGAATATTCACCCAGAAAATGGCGTGCCAGCCCCAGGCATTAACAAGAATTCCTCCTAATACCGGCCCAAGGATCGGCCCAAGCAGACCGGGTATGCTGACAATCGACATGATCCGTCCGAGGTTGCGCCCGCCGGAGATCTGTACAAGCTCCGTTTGCAGTGTCGGCATCATCAACCCGGCACCGATACCCTGAATGACACGGAAAACAATCATACTTTCGATGTCCCATGACAGCATAGAGCACACGGAGCCCACTAAAAAAAGCGCCAGTGAGAAGAGATAGGATCGTTTGCCTCCAAATCGTTTGGTGGCCCATCCCGAAACCGGAACGGCCAGCCCCATCGCCAGAACGTATCCCGTCGTGATCCACTGTACGGTGGAAATGGCTGCCTTCATATCGGACGCAATTGTATGGATGGCCACATTGACCATCGTCGAATCGAACAGCGGCGCAAGCGCGCCGACAACAAGAATAATGGCAACCCTGAGCACCATTGGGTCAAGTTTATCTTTTTTTGGTTTTTCGTTTAGCATTGTATTCATGTAAAGCTCCTCTCATAGCCACACATAAGAAACGTTGAGTTTCTTCTAAAACTATGATATAATAAACACAAATCTTTGTCAATAAGAAACTCGAGGTTTTTTAATTGTGTCTCAGAGAGTGTTCTCTCTCACAACAGGGAGAATTATTCCCGATACTCGGAGGAAAATAAAAATGGATGAACCAAAGAAAGGCACACGCCGCCGCGGCGAAATTCTAGAAGAGGCGATCCTGCGCGCCGCTAGGGAGGAACTTTCCGAAACCGGCTATACGAATATGACGATGGAAAGCGTCGCAACGCGAGCAGGAACAAATAAAGCCGTCCTTTATCGCCGCTGGGACAATAAGACGGAGCTTGTGATTGCCGCTATCCATAAATATTTGCCGAAAATTACAAATGACATTCCCAATACAGGCAACCTGCGCAGTGATTTGTATGACTATCTGCATGCGCGTGTTGAACCGCTGAAAACAATTGGCGCGCAGACGATCAGGGGGCTTATGATGGAACCGGTGGTGTGGCGCAATATAACCGCAGCCATGCCGCAGATCATCGAGCGAAGATCAGAGAGCAAGCTGACGGCGGCTATGGCGGAGATTTTGAAAAACGCGGAACTTCGCGGTGAAGTATGCCTTGAAAAACTGTCGCCCCGAATCATCTCATTGCCGCTTGACCTGCTGCAGTACGAGCTGATTACAAAGCTGAAACCCGTATCCGATGAAGCCATAGCGGAGATTGTTGACGATATCTTTCTTCCAATTGTTTATGCAAAATCAGGCAATAACAAATAGTTCCAAACGCATTTCGGTACTGTGACAAAATGGTGTCTATGAAAACAAACGCTCAATTAAAACTTAAATTCTACTTGCCTGTTGATATATCTAATTTTATGAATTTTGCTAATAACACAAAACTATTATTCTATAGGGTGTGGTTTGTGCGGGAATGCTTCTTGTGGAAGGTCCATAGATAACAATTAGATCGCGGTTCCCCGGATATCTTGAAAAGAGTTGTCCATTTGTTAATACTATTACAGTGTATGGAGAAAGATTTAAACGTAATTGTCCATCACTACTCTCCAACTGA
>DATMYB010000422.1:0-23096 GCA_035561215.1 Syntrophomonas sp.
GCGGAAGCGGGGAAGTGCTGCTGCCGCTGCCTGCGCTGGCGGGCCGGGTATTACGACCCCGGAAAAACCTGTATAAAACTTTGGCATTATGCAATACTATTTTCAGCTAAAATATGATACAATATTGCCAAATTTTTTAAAGGAGGGATAACATGGGCAGATTGGATCAGAAAGTTGCTATTATTACGGGAGCGGCCAGAGGTATGGGGGCGGCGGAAGCCCGGCTCTTTGCCAAAGAAGGCGCCAAGGTTGTGGCCACAGATATACTGATTGATGAGTTGGAATCGGTTGTAGCTGAAATTAATCAAGAATTTGGCAATTCAGTGATTGCTATGAAACAAAATGTAGCTGACGAGAATGAATGGATAGACGTGGTGGGTCGAGCAGTAACCGAGTTCGGGACCGTGGACATTCTGGTTAATAACGCGGGTATAACTGGCATCACAGCACCTGTAGAAGAATATACCGTCGAGAACTGGAATCAAGTCATGAATGTCAACGCTTTAGGCAATTTTTTGGGCATCAAGCATGTTGTCCCGGTAATGAAAAAAGCGAAGAAAGGGTCAATCGTAAACATCTCATCAATCGCAGGTATATTGGGTATCGGCGGAATAAGCGCTTATGTTGCTTCCAAAGGGGCGACCAGAACGCTGTCCAAAGGAGCCGCCATGGCGCTGGCACCTGATAATATTCGCGTTAATTCTATCCATCCAGGCTATATTGATACACCCATGATTTCCGACACCATTCAAAATGAAGTGGTGAAAAACAGCGTAATATCACAAATCCCGTTGAGAACCCTGGGAAAGCCGGAGGATGTTGCTTATGCCGCACTATTCCTGGCATCTGACGAAGCGGGATTCATTACCGGTGAAGAATTGGTTGTTGATGGCGGACAGGTAATTGTATAAGCGCTTCTCGTAGATATTATTTCCTTAATGTTTGACACATAAGAAACAGAATGACCGCCTTATTTGCGTAGGACAGCCTGGCGTAGAAAATTTAAGATAATATATCAAAAAGCCGTCTGATAGAATCTTGATTCCCCTGCAAAAACATATAATTCGTTGGTGGAATGTACCAACAAACCGTGGCCAGGCTCAGCGCCAAGTGCTCCTTCATGTTTATACATTCCACACGATTAAATCAGGCTTTTGGCAGTGGAATCAATCCTGAATATTCAATCAGACGGCTTTTTTCTATCGGCTTTTTCTATGCCGGCATGGTCCCGGCTATTTCAGCATTTCCTTGATAAACCTTTCAATAACCACGGCTACTTCGGCACGGCTTGCGGCAGACTTGGGGGCAAAGCTGCCGCCGTCACCTCCGGTGATAATACCTGTCGACTGGCAATATGCGACGGAACCCATCGCCCAGCCGGATATATCGGCTTGATCCGGATAGGTAACCTCCGCCACTGCCTTCGTGGTTTTACCCAGGAAAGCCGCAAAGCGGAATATGATCTCAGCCATCTGCTCACGGGTAACCTCTGCATCCGGCGCAAACATGGCTGCGCCAATCCCCTCAATGATGCCGTTCTCATGCGCCCATGCCACATAATCGGCATAGTATGCGCCTTCATCCACATCGGAGAAAGCGATGTGACCCGTGACGCTGCCGTAGGAATGCTCATACAGCCTGCCGATTACCGTTACGAACATGGCTCTGGTCATAGCGGTCTCCGGGCCGAAGTTGTTTTTGTCTATCCCCTGGAAAATCTCACGCTCGGTTACAAAATCTATACTTGCTTTTGCCCAGTGATTTTCAATATCGGTGAAACGCTTCGGATTTTCCCCGAACAGGACAGTCACACCCTCCGGTGCAATGTAGCCGCCGGTGGCGGAAAGGCCTATGAATACCTTTTTGCCGTCCTTTATATAATAGGGCAGCCCGGGGCTTGCCTGATAGGAATCGTCGCCGCCATTACCGCCGCTATGGTATGCCGCCGCGGCGTTTTCCACTTTGTCAAAGGTATATATCCCGGTGGCGGCAGGTATTTCAAAGTCGGTGCTGGTCGGGGCGCCGGTGTTGGTATACTGCTGTAATCTTCCTGCCGCTTTGAGATTATAGGCACCTTCCGGCAGGGTGAAGGCGATGGAGTTATAAGATGAGCCGGGCGTAACGTCTGTTACGGGGGTGCCATAAACTGCCCGGTATACTGCGGTTGCCACGCCGGAGCTCTGCTCTGAGGTAAAATTTGCCGCCAGTATCCTGGCGGTGCTGCCTGCTGCAAGCGTACCGCTGTTTGCGCTTATGGCTTCACCTGCATATTCACTGGAAGCTTTTACTGCGGCCGCCTCCATGATCGTGATCGCAGCGTCACATGCGGGATTGCTGGCGCTGCCGTTATTATATCCGCCGCCGATCCCGGAACTGCCGCCGATTGCGGTAACATTGCCGGCGGATATGTTAATGGTTCCGCCCTCTGCATACGCGCCGCCGCCGATTCCGGAACCGCCGCCGGCGGCTTTAATGATCCCGCCGGATATACTGATGGCGCCGCCCGCTCCGCTTCTGCCGCCGCCGATTCCGGTGGCCCAATTACCGCCGGTGGCAGTGATCGTGCCGCCGGTTATATTAATCGTGCCGCCGGCATTTTCAAATCCGAATCCGCCGCCGCCAATACCTGCTCCGCCGGGAAAATCACCGCCTGAGGCGGCCGTAAGGGAATCCGTATCGTTACCGTCAATGGTTATGCTCTGGCCCCGCGCTACCTCCAGGCCCGCCCGGTTTTTTCCGCTGGTCAGGCGGTTGTCCCCCGCCAAGGTGAGACTGACACGGGCGCCGTTGATCAAGCTAAAGGCGCAGCTATTTTCTGAGGCGCTTACATCAATCGCGACATTGTTAAGGGTAATATTGGCATAAACACTATCCACTACGATTTTATTGGCGCCGGTGGTACCGGTTATGGTTATCGTGCCGTTGGGAACAAGGTTACTGAGGCGGCTGCCCTGTCTTACCGTAAATGTAGAGTCCGGGCCGGCATAAGCCACGATATCACCCGCGCCTATATCCAGTGCAATGGAAGACAGGGAAGACATGGGGATCTGCCAGCCGTACCAGAGGTTGTCCTCGGTGTTCCCGTCCTCAGCAGCCTTATACGCAGTCCGCGCATGGTCCAGGTCGTCCCCCGTCAGTTCATCACCGTTGGCGTCAACCCAAATCAGCCTTCTGGTTTCCGGGGTTCCCATAAAAGCGTCGGCGCCGACCGCCGGCGGCGTTCCCGGTACTTTCAGGGCAGTAAGGCTGATGCAATTTTTAAAGCCCTCAGATCCTATGGAGGTTACCCGGGGGATGGCCGCATAAGCAAGCCCTATACAATTATAAAACATATTCGCGCCCATAGACGTCAGCTTGGGAAGGCTGACCCCGGTTAATGCCTGGCAATATGCAAAAGCCCTTTCCCCTGCGGAGGTCAGCTGAGGCAATGCCACCTCGGTAAGAGCGGGACAATTATAAAACACATAATTCCCAAGGCTAGTCGCCTTGGGGAGCTCCACCTCAGCAAGCTGATCGCAATTAAAAAACGCATTATCTCCAAAGGTAGTCGCATCGGGAAGCTCCACCTCCGTAAGACTGTCACACTGAGAAAACGCATATTGCCCTATCGTTCCCACGTCCGGGATATCGATCTCAGTGAGGCGGGCGCAGCCCTGAAACGTGGAATCAGGCATATCGGCCACCGCATATACGGCATCCGCGACTGAAAAAGAGGTGAGTGAGGAAAGGCTCATACGGTACGTTTTGATATAATTCCAATCGTTATTGGTAATATTCCCGCTGGTGACCGCGATGGCGTACACCTCTCCCGCAACGGTGCCTGATGCAGTCATAGCGGCAGCCAGGCTGGCTCCCTCCCGCAGCGCTGTGTTTCCGGCCGTATCGCTGATGCTTACGCTGATGGCCGGAGCCGGCAACGCCGAAACCGATGGCGCCAATCCCGGCAGCATGGCGAACAGCAGGCATACTGTCAGAAATACGCTGAAAAACCGTTTTTCCATCATTAAATATCTCCCCCTTGCGCGCCAGATCCGGACAAAACCGCTTAATCGTTTAAGCATGATTGATTCCACTGCAAAAAGCCTGATTTAATCATGTGGAATGTATAAACCTGCAGGAGCACTTAGTAGCCTGCGTCACCTAAAACTTTGCTCCCCGCCGGCTAAATTTTCGCAGGACTTCGTTGCCGTCAATCGTAATACATCCAGTATTGCGATTGACGACCCCTTGCCCTGCAAAAATTTTTCTCGACGGATAATCTAAACCTTTAAGCAACGCAGACTACCAGCGCTGAGCCTGGCCACGGTTTGTTTATACATTCCACAAGCAAATTATAAGTTTTTGCAGGGGAATCATGCTTAAATATGTCCTTATATCCTGCATCTGACGCTGTAATTTTTTGTCGAAATAGACTATTATGATAAGCATAAAACACTGCCCTATAGGTCAGAGCAAGAGGATGACAAAGAATGTATAAAATTTCTCAGATGGCTGATTTTTTCGGAGTAACGGTAAAAACCCTGTATGTATATGAGGAGCATGGCCTGCTGCTGCCGGCATGGACAGATCCCCATACCGGCTATCGCTGGTATGATAACAATTCGATACTGCGCATGTCTCTGATTCTGCAATTAAAGGATTCGGGCATGACGCTGAAAGAAATCAGGGCGTACCTCTCAGGCGAGCTGGCACTCCAAAAGCAGCTGGAAAAATTATACGAGCTCAGGAGCAGCATAGAACGTTCCATAGCCCTGCTTTCCAGCTGGACCATACCGGAGGACATGCATAGGGTGGAGTGGGGCCGTTTCGAAGCACGCTGCTGTCTTTCGCGTACTTTGGTATCCCGTGATGCGGAGGAGATTTTTGCCGTGCACGACCTGCTGCTTACCGAGGCGGTACAGCGGGGTATTGCCATCGACCGCCGTTATTGCAGCTTTTGCCGTTTCCACGGCGGCGAACTGCGTATGACCGATATCCCGGTAACGGTGTATCTGAACATACAGGCGGACAGCGCGCCGGAGGATGCGGTCAGACTGCCGGAGAATGCGGTTATCCTCACCCGGCACAAGGGTGTCTATGAGAACATCGGCGCCGCCTATGACGCGCTGTGGGCGTACGTGTCAAGCCTTGGACTTACCGTTACCGGAGATCCTATTGAAAGCTATATTGAAAGCTACGGGAGCGGCGATCCCAACGGTTTTATCACCGAGGTGATGCTGCCGGTTGAGAATAAGCGAAAAGAGAGAGTATCCTAGTACTATGCGTCAATTAAATATTCGGATATAATCTATATAACTTAATCCTTGCATCTTTGGTAGTAAATTGCCATCTCACACCTATAGAGTCTTGGTTACGGGCAACATTCCAGGCAGTTAATTCGTCAGATAAACTATGTATATCAGGAATTCGCTGTCCCAGACACTGCGCTGTCATGGCGCTCAGTTCAATTTCGGCGATATTCAGCCAGCTTCCGTGTTTCGGTGTATAGTGTATTTCAAGCCGCCTGGCAAGTTCACGAGCTTTGGTTGCCGGGAAAGTCTGATACAGGGATGAAATAGAATGTGTATTCAAATTATCCATGACAAGGCAGATTTTCGGTGCTTGGGGATAATGAACTTCTAATAGTTCTGCTATCTGCCCGGCCCAATCTTTTCTGGTTCGACGCTCCAATACAGAAACATTGCGCCATCCTTTGAGCGGTTCTGTGAACATGAATATGCTGCATGTACCATTGCGGATATATTCGCTGTCCTCCAGTTTTACATTACCGGGTTTCATCGGTATCGGCTCTCTGTTTTCACCTAACAATTGATACGGCTTTTCATCCATGCAGATGACGGGACAGTTTTGGTCATATTCACGTTGATAGACATCAAGCACATCCTCCATATTGGCCACGAAGGCTGCGTTTTGTTCCGGCGGTATACACCAACATTTCTTTAAGTGAGGCTTAAGCGGTGTTTTTTTAACAGTCGCCCAATCGTATTATCTGATATGGCATCGACGATTTGCAATTCGACTACTTTTTCCTCCAATAAACGCAATGTCCATCTGCTTCTGCCCTTTGGCGGCTCAGAACACGCCAGCGCTATGATTTTAGCCTCTATATCACCTGTCGCCTTGCGCTGTACCGGCGGTGTTTCACGATTCTTGCGGCTTATGGTTGCATCCAGTCCTTCTTTCGCAAACTTTCTACTGACATTATAGATTGTTGCCGTGCTCGTGCAGAGCTGTTGCGCAATTTCCTCTTGGCTTGGTACGGGACCATTATTCTCGTCCAGATTCAACAATATATTTGCTCGCTTTATGATTGTTGCCGACTGTTTACCCCTCTTTGTTATATGCTCAAGTTTGTTCCGCTGTTCTTTGCTTAGGTACACTTTATACTTCTTGGTCCTCACTACTCATTCCCCCTCGGGGAATATTATACCAGTAATTTTAATTGACTCAAAGTACTAGTACGCTGTCAACCCAAATTCCACAATTCCTTGTCGGTTAAATTTCTGCATGGCTGCGTAATGTTTGGGATTTAGCTCCTTATGACATTTTTACTTTTATCCACTCGATCAACAACGCGACCAGAAAGCAAACCAAATAGGAAACCGCAAAATATAGCAGCGCTTGTTTCAATATGGGCGGATAGGTATGGTTATAAAGTTCGGGATGCAGGATCCGCGGCAAAACCACGCCGCCGACTGTTACGCCTATACTGACGCCGATTGCAGAATGCAAAGCCTTTTTAAAAATTGGATTTCACCTCATCAAATGCCTGATTATTTACGTGATTCAATCATTGTTTCCACTGCAAAAAGCCTGATTCGATCATCAGTCCGCCGTTCTCCCTCTTACCGCTATCAGTTGCCGGCGTTTTTCTGCTGCCGGATCTGGATGAGGGTGTCCAGTTTATGCAGCAATTGCTGCCGGTAGCGGTCCTGTCTGAGCAGGTACCAAATAACAAAGGCGATGAGCGCGATCAGCACCAGCAGATTCAGTATCGGCCATAACATTACGAACAGATTGCCAAAAACAGGCGGATTGCCTGACGCAACGGTGACATGGGTCATGGGTTTACCTCCCTCCAAGTCGTGTGGATTTATTCATTATAGCATTATTATGGGAAAGAAGGGGAAAGGTTTTCCCGCTTTACATGGAAGCATGCCTGCTTTCGGCGGCCTTTACAATCTCTGCATTGGGTAATAAAATTATCATACAATTATTCTACAAGATTACTGCTTCTATGGGAGAGTGAGCAATATGGAGATACGACCTTCCGCAGCAATCCGCAAGAACTACAATGAAATTTCCGAACTCTGCAAGCGTACCGGCGAACCGGTTTATCTGACCAAAAACGGCAGCGGCGACCTGGTTGTGATGGACATAGAGGCCTTTACCCGGCGTGAAAGTATGCTGAAGCTCAAGGAAAAGCTGATGCAATCAGAAATAGACATTCAAAAGGGTCGTACCTATTCCGTAGAGGAAACAGTATTTGACATGCGTAAAGCTGTTGCGGAGGCACACAATGCCGAAAAAGAATAAGCCTTATGCCGTGAAAATCACGGAAACTGCTTGGGAAATGCTCGTTTCATGCGCGTTTCCTTGCGTAAATCCCGCATGTCCACCGGGTTTTGGCTGTTGGTGGCAAAGGTTATCTGTTGTACCGAATCATAATTGTCGCTGGGCAACTGATAGAGACGAATCAAAACAAAAGCGTCTTCGAGCGGAAGCGGGGGGATTATTCCCAGGGTGTTATAATAAGACCGGGGTTTTGTTATAATCAAAAATAATGGGGCAGTCTTACGGATACACGCATGAGCACCTTTATTCCTGGCAGGGGATGGTTTTATGGATTTGACCGGTTTAATGTATGAAAATTTATATAATATGCTGAAAGACGATCTCTCCAATATGACCGCCAGCTTTATTGCTTTGGAAAAACCATGAAGCTTCATGGTTTTTCCATCGTAAAGGAGACGGCGCATATTAAAAGGGTTACGGATAGATATCAGCTGCCGCTTATTTTGGCGGCGGCGCTGCTCACCGTGCTTGCGGTGATGCTGCTGGTCGGGCTGCCGGAAACTCCGGAGGGCGTCACCGTCACGGAGCAAAACGGCATATATGACTTGACCGGTATCCCGGCTCTGGACGAAACCATCGTCCGGCTCGCCCCCGGCAGCGACTACTATCCCAATACATATCTTTCGCCGCATGACGTGGATTCCGCCGCTGCGGAAAGCACCGACCGCTTTGAGGAAATCGGGGCGGACTATCTTTCCCAGCGGTATGTTTTGCGGCTCCCGGATAACAGCGATACCTATTTACTCACCGTCGAGCTGTCCGGCCGTCACGCCCTGCGGGCCTATGTAAACGGCAGGCTGGCCGGACAGGCCGGGCGCCCCGGAACCACCAAACAGGATACCGAGGTCTGGGAAAACAACCTCACCCTTTACGCATCCGCCGTAGACGGTGAAATGGAGATTATTCTCCACAGCGCCCAGTTTTACCACGCCAGGGGGGGAGCTTCCCTGGCCAGCGTGAGCCTGCGTAAAGCGGAAGCAGCCCTTGACCCGTTTTCTGACCTCCGGATTAAGGGAATAATCATCATGGGTGCGCTGCTGTGCGCAGCGGTATTGCTGCTGGGGATCTATCTGCTGCTTTCCCGCACCAGAGCGACCCTGTATTTCTCCCTGGCCTGCATCGTTATGGCGTTACGGGAATACCTCCAAAGTCAGGCTTGGGTCTATTTCCCCATATCCGGAAACCTGTCCTTCATGCTGGAATACCTGAGCCTGGCGCTGCTGACGGTTTTTCTTACGATGTATCTCGCCCAGTATGCGGTCGGAAGGTTTTTGCGGGTTATTCAATATACGGCGGTCTTAGGTTCTTGTATTTACGGCGCCTGTGTGCTCCTGGGGGATTCTATTTTTTATACCTCAATCTTAAAGTATTATCAGCTTTTACTGGTTGCCTGCATTGTTCCGGGGATTACGGTTCTGTTTTGGCATATGCGCCATCCCGTCAGGGAGCAGGGCGCTGCTATGTTTGGAATCGCGGTTTTTTTCATTGCCGCCCTGTATGATATTTTAATGTACAAGGCATTTTGGGCAACCGGGATGAATACTCCTATCTCTGAAGCCGCCATGCTGGTGTTTGTACTGGCGCAAACGGCGTCTCTCTTCCAAATGAACAACCGGGTGTTGGTAGAAGCCAAAGCAGCGGAGCAGAAGCTGGAAGCGGAGAAAGCGGCTTTGGAAAGCTTGAACCGGCTGAAAACCGAGTTTTTGGGGAATGTTTCCCATGAGCTGAAAACGCCGCTGACCGTGATGTCCGGCTATGCCCAGACTACCAAGCAACTGGCGGGAAATAGGGACACGCTGGAGCCGTCGGAGGTATCCCGCCGGATGACGCTTATCTCTTCCGAGGCGGAGCGGCTTTCCCTGATGGTGGGACAAATCCTGGATGTTACCCGCATGGAGGAAGGGCGCATGGTCATGGAACCGGTGCGCTGCCATGCGGATGAAATCATCCATGCCGCCGTTGAAACCCATTACCCCATTCTCAATAAAAATCAAAACCGGCTGGACATCCGCATTGAAAGCGATTTGCCCGCCGTCCATGCCGACCCGGCCAGGATTGCGCAGGTCATCGTCAACCTGATTTCCAATGCGGTGCGCTTCACCACCGACGGCATGATTGTCATATCCGCCAAAAAGGAAAATGCCAACATCCTCATCTGTGTATCGGATACCGGCATGGGCATCGCGGCGGAGCGGCTGCCCCATATCTTTGAGCGGTACGGCAAAAAGCAAAAATCCGGGGTTGGTCAGGATACCGGCACCGGACTGGGGCTCTATATCTGTAAGCATATCGTGGAGCAGCACGGCGGTGAGATCCGCATCGAAAGCGAGGAAGGGCGCGGCACATCGGTCTTTTTCACCCTGCCGCTGGACCAAGCCTAATACCGCACCTTACTGAAGATGTATTCGCTCTTGCCGCAGCTGACCAGCTCAAACCAGCCGCCGTCATCCAATTTCAGCTTCTTGCGCAGGTTCGCCACGTGGGTTTTGATGCTTCCGGAAGCACCGGGGGAAGTCTCACCCCAGGCGCGGCGATAAATCTCTTCGCAGCTGAGCCGCCGGCCCGCAAACAGGGCAAAGCACCCCAGCAGCTGCAGCTCCTTTTGCGTCAGAGGAATACGTTCTCCATCCAGGGTTGCTTCGCCGGATAAAAAATCAATAACCAGCGGAGCAAGCTCGATTTTTCCGGCGGTCATGATGCCTGCCCGGCGAAGCTGCGCCGCCACCCGCGCGCTGAGTATGCTTAAATCATAGGGCTTGGTGACATAATCGTCCCCGCCCTGTAAAAGACCTTTCACCACGCTCTCATTTTCGTCCCTGCAGGTTAGGAAGATGATGGGGGCGTTGGTTTTTCGCCGCAGCTCGGCACAGAAGTCAAAGCCGGAGCCGTCGGGCATCATCACATCCAGAAGAATCAGGTCGGGGGCATGTTCCTCCAGCAGAAACCGGGCCTTGGCAAGGGTGTTTGCGCAGACGGCCTCATAGCCCTTGCCCTGAAAATATTCCCGGTTGATTTCCAGCACATCGGCTTCATCCTCTATCATGAGGAGCTTTATTTTTTTCATCCCCTCACCTCCGATCCTATAGTGCCAATTTACCATATTTTACGCCAATAAGAAACGGCGAGATTTTTTATGAAAGCGGTCAAGATTTCTTAACCCTGCGCACAGAGAATCATTTTCCTGATAGCCTTGGATTATGCCGGAGTACGACAATAGGCCCGGCTGAAATGAGGTGAGGTTTATGCTGCACATAACCCGGGTGGACATCGTAGACGGGCAGACGCTGGACATCGAGCTCAGTAACGGCCATCTGATCCTCTTCGACACCCAGCACCTGCCCGAAGCAGACCATCGCTACGACAGCCTGCGGGAGATGGACGCCCTGCCCCGCCCGAGCACCGACGGCCAATATATCTTCTGGCGGGACGGCCCCCGGATTTCGCTGGAGCAAATACTCGGATGGCTGTCGGCACAAATCAATCCGAAATAAGGAGTGTTTGAAATTGAAAAAGATGGTGTTGGCATTGACCATAGTGTTTTTGCTCTTTTCAGTCGCCGCATGTTCCGGCGGCGAGCAGGATTGGAACGGAACCTTCTATCATTACTTAGACGATAATCACGTCCTTGCCTTTACGTTGGCACGGGACGGCGCCAGCGAAGATATCTACGGCTCCAAAATGGAGATAACGACCGATAACGGATTTAGCAGAAGCTCAGTGGGCGTGAGCGCATGGCTTACGAGTAAAAATACCGCGGAAGATAACAGCGGATATCGTTATACGCTTAAAGGCGATACCTTAACAGTTAAGTATGTGGATGATGGCGAAGATTCCGGCGCTGATTTTTCAGGCGCCTATACGCGTGGGGCATCCGTTGAAGAAACATTTGACTTGGACGACGGGGAGGATTTGTCATGAAAAATTTTATGAAAAAAGCTGCAGTGATGTTTTCGGTGTTGGTGCTGGCACTGTCCCTGACGGGTTGCGGAACCGATACCGAGGAGCCGGTCGCGACCACCGCGACCGCTACCTTGATCGCCGATTTCGGCGACGGCCTGGAGGGGGAAAACCGCACGGAGTACGCGTGGGAATACGAAGAGCCGCTGGACATCGCGGTGCTCTCCGCCGGCCTCTCCGCCACCACCGGGCTGGATTTCTTTGTAAACAGCGAAATAGCGGGAGACAAAGCGTTTATTGCCTGGTTGGACACCAGCACCCTGGTGAGCGGCATTGACGACCGGGAGTGGAATGAAGGTTTTGTATTTTATGATGCGGTGAGCCTTAACTGGTTTATGATGGACTCCCTGGCCGCCACCGTTAAAGCCAACTTTCCCGCCGTGACGGAGGTTTATTACTCCGGCGAGAACGGCGCGCCGGTCGTGTTCCCCAACCCGGAGGACATGGCGACCCAGGGGCTGCCTACGCTGCCGACGGATCAGCCCTACGAGGGCAGCGCCTTCTTCAAAGCCCATGCGGAAGCCAAGGGCGATATGTCCGATGACAGCCCGGACAACGACCAGGATACGCTGTGGGCGGGTACATTTACCTCCAATGACGGCCAGAAAACGCTTTCCTTCGAGGATTACAACGGGCAGTCATTTCGGTTCGCTTTCGTTTCGAGCGATAATTCCGGCAATGGCAGCGCGAAGGTGAGCGCCGACAATGTTGAACTGGCGGAAAGCGACGGATTGACGTTCTGGTTTATGGACAAGGACACACTCCTGGTGTCGGGCGGCGCGTTTGAAGGCACATATATAAGAAATGGGGAAGATTTGTCATGAGCAATCGGATCAAAACGGCTTTGGCGGCGTTGCTCCTGATGCTGCTCACGCTGTCTCCCGTGGCTTGCGGGGGCGGCACGGCACAGAACTACGCAAAAGCAACGGATTTGCCGGAAGACACGACGCTGCTTTTACTGACAGACGTAAAACGTGCCAGCGCACAACAGTATGCCGTTTCCGCAAAAGCCGGGAAAGTAACCGCAGGCACAGCGGCGGCCATTGGTGAGCAGAGCTATACGTTTCTGCTCGCCCCAGAGGATACAGGGGATTCGGGCGGTTTCTATGCCTATGCCTGGGAACCCGGAGCAGTCGGTCTAACGTCAAAAACGGCCTATAACAGCGCGGCTGATTTTATGGCGCAATGGTTCTCAAAGGCAAAGGAATACGGCTACTCCGAAACCGCTTTCAACTTTACTTTTAACGAAAACGGAGCAATTGACTCCCTGTCCGAGTTTGCAGACAGAAGCGGCGCGAACGGTTCCGAACAGGAACTCCCCTATTGGCACAGCTTCGATTTCGGGCCGAACCTTGCATATGCCGAGGAATACGAAATTCCGGGCGACCCCGGCGAATATATGAACGCCGCCGCAGCTGCCAAGCAGACATTCGACAGCGCCAGGCGGGGCGGACACATACCCGGCTACAATGGCAGCGTGGCCTACACCATGACGCTCATCGACCTGGCGGATATAAACGGAGAAGAGTGCTATGTGTACAGGTGCGATGGGGGTGCCTACGGTGCCGGATATGCCTATGCGTACCAGAGCGGCAACATCTATATGCAGGGGCAAGACGGGCAGTGGGTGCAGCTGGATATAGGCAGCACCGATCCGGCCGACGTAAACTGGTGGGGCGAATACAATTCCATCAACTATGTGCTGGGTATCGCGAATTATAACGGCACGTCATTTTACTTCAGCATAGACGATGAAGAATCCGGCGTCGCCGCCCTTGAGCCGGATAATCCCTACTCAGCCCAGTACGGGGAGATGGTTTTTACTTTCGATGGCATAGACACCATCAGCATCACCGGCGGCGATTACGCAGAGACGTATTACCGCGCCCAGAATTAAAATAAGGAGGAAGATCGATATGATGAAACGATTTCATATATTATTGGTTGTCATCACCATGGCCGCGCTGCTTTTTTTGACAGGCTGCAACGGCAAGGCGGCAAAGACGCCCGCCCCGGCGCCGGAGAATGTCAGCTGGAGCGGCTATTTCGGCACTTTGGTGCGCCAGGATTCCAGCCAGTATAACAATGCGGCCCTGCAAGTGAAGGGCCTGGACGACAGGGTGGTTCTCTTTGCAATTGATATGATGGAGGGCAGCGAGAGTGAAGAACGGGCAAACTCGCTGCAAATCGCCGGAACCATGTTGGTCGAGGATAATGGCTCCGGCCTGTATGAATGCCTGCAAGAGGACGGCAGCACAGCCTACTCCATCCGCTTTGACCGCTCCGAGGACGGACAGCAAATTACCGTCACCCATACAGGCGACATCCCTATGAATCCTGACGGCAACTATGACTGGGTTGATTTCCGCATTGAGTCCGACGCCGGTCTCGCCGTGGCCCTGCTGGAAAACCTGCCCACGGCCGCGACTTCACTCAACAGCAATAGCGGCGCTTACACCATCAACTACCCGGAAGAAAGTGTGCTGAATTACTTCTATCCGGTGACGGCTACCTTTGACGATACCGGGGCGGTGCTGGCCGAATATCTGGTCTGTGCTGACCTGTCCGCCGTCTGGCGGCTGGATACCGAGGATGGTATACCTGCTCTCATTTACGGCACGGCGCAGGATATGCTTGACAAGGTCGTCTATCTGGAACCGGAGAGCGATCCGGGCGACAACGGAGCGGAATATGGGTCGGCTGAACCGGGGGCTATGCCGCTCCTTGGCGTAGTCATAGAAGGCGGTACGCTCATGGCGCCCGGTGCCAGCGCCAAGATAGGGCTGAACTCTCCCTACCCCTTCGCCTGCTCCTTAGACCAGCCCCTCTCCGCGAATGAAGCGGTGGCCACGGTCAGCAAAGACGGCACGGTGACGGCGCACAGCCCGGGGACGACTACCATCACGGCGGATATTGTCGTGGCGGACGGCAAACGGGGTTTCATGCTGGAAATCACCGTGGGAACTGAAGGTGAAGCTGCCGCAGCGAAAGCGGACGGCGAAAAACCGGTTGACTGATTATGTAGAACCAGGAGGGCATGGCGATGGGGAATCCCGCCAAAAAACCTTGATCCCTAAAGTTTTGCTTATTATCGGGGGCGCTTTCAGTATTCTGCTGTGGCTGGCGCTGCTCTTTTACGGTTTTTTCTTGGGCGGCAGCCCCGGCCCCGGCTATGAACGCATGGTGCCAATCGCTTATGCAGGCGTCATGGCCCTGGGTTTTTTCGGAGCGGTGGTGGGGCTGATGGGTGTTGCCGCCGGCAAAAAAGCGGCGCTTTACGCCGCCGCTGTCCTGGGCGCCGTCGGGAGCGCGCCCTTGTTCTTGTTGGAACTCCCCGCCGCAGGCATCATTTTTCTGCTGATTGGCATTGCGCCGCTGCTAGTGTACTGTGCCATTCACTTTTGGATAAAGGACGCAGGATGAATTTTCATTCTGCAAGGCGGAGGAACGAAGCATAGCCGTAGCTATGGTGAGCGACGACAACGCAGCAGATGGAAATTCAGACCAGTCATTTGCCGAAATGTGAGTGGGATAGTACACTAAAGATTTTTACGCAAAATAGTCAGAAATGAGGAGGGAAAGCATGACCGGTATTCTTATTGCAGCTGTCTTACTGTTTATCATTCTTGGCGTCGCCCTTTGGGCCATAATGGCAGCCAACCGTTTCCGCCGCTTGATCGTGAAGATTGGCGAGGGCGAGTCGGGCATCGACGTGGCTCTGATCAAGCGCTACGACACCTTGACCAAAATGCTGGAGGTTTGCCGCCAGTACGCCGCCCATGAGGTGGAAACCTTCTCAAAAACCATCGCGCTCCGGCAGGGAATGACGATGCCGGAGCGCCAGGAAGCCAGCGCGCAAATGGACGCAATGACAGCGCGTCTTAACGTGGTAGCTGAACAATACCCGCAGTTACGTTCAGCCGAGGTGTTCTGCAGCTTGCAAAACGGCATTCGTGACACGGAGGAACACCTGCAGGCGGCACGCAGACTTTACAACGCCAATGTATCGGCTTTCAACCAGTATCTTGTCACCTGGCCCTACAGCGCCATCGGCAAACAATACAGCGCCTATGTCTTTTTCGAGGCGGAGGCGGCCAAACGGGCAGATGTGTCGATGGGATTATGAGGAAGGAGGGCGATTATGGCAGCGATCGTGTTTTGGTTTGTGATTGTGCCGCTGGCGGCGCTTGCGTTGCTGGGCATTGTCATCAAGGTCGTTATCCCCGGCGTTTTTTTAAAGGCTGCCGGGGCTGCGCAAGGGGCGCTGGACAGGAATTTTGAGCAAGATTACCAGGCCCATTCCGTCAGC
Organism: Syntrophomonas sp.; assembly: GCA_035561215.1. Taxonomy (GTDB): domain Bacteria; phylum Bacillota; class Syntrophomonadia; order Syntrophomonadales; family Syntrophomonadaceae; genus Syntrophomonas_B. The sequence goes on from DATMYB010000422.1 coordinate 15,842, forward strand.
GATGAAAACATGCAGCGCAAGCTGCGGCTGACTTTTTTCAGCCGCTGGGCGATGTTGGTATTCGGCATCCTGCTGGTGGCCGTTCCGATCGTGAGAACGGTCAGCGCGGGCACGATGTATCTGTCGGAGCTCATGCCTTATTTGCTGGTGGGAGCACTGGGCATTATTCTCATCATACTCGCCGCCGGTACCATGCGCCGAACCAAGCAGCTGACGGCGCTGATTGCCGAGACGGTTATCAGGGAGGTTTTCGGCGCCGACAGCCGGTACGACGCCTTCGGGCATATCCCGGAGGAGTGCGTAGCGGCAACAGGTTTTGTAGATGATTATGAACATATTTATGGCAGCGACTTTGTGCGCGGGCATTACCGCGGCGTCCCCATTATGTTTTCCGATGTGCGCCTCACCCGGACCGACCGGGAATACAATACCGAGACCAAGAAGTATGAGGAGCAGGAGGTCGACTTATTCAAAGGGAACTGGCTGGTGGCGGATTTTGACCGGGAACTGGCGGCGGCGCCGCTTACGGTCCTGGAAAGGCGTTCCGGGAGCGGTTCCATCCAAATGGAAAGTGAAGCCTTCAACCGCCAATTCAGCGTATACTGCGCCGATGCGCATACGGCGTTCTATATCCTGACGCCGCACTTCATGGAACGCTTAGCGGCCGTGGACGAGGCCGCGGATGGCCAGAGCTGTTTCCATTTCGCCAACAACCGCTTGCAAATAGCGGTTCAGACCAAACGTGACTTGTTTGAAGCGGACACGTTCAAAGCGCCTGACGTGGCTTCCCTGCGGACGCGCTTTCAGCATGAAATCAGGCAAATGACGGATGTGCTGGACGCCATGCTGGCGCATGAGCGGCTGTTCGGCCCGGAAACTGGACGGCGGGAATAATCAAGCCGACGATAGCGAAACCAGGTAATTTAATATCTTTAATAGGAGGCGTATATTATGAAACGGAAACTTATGGCAATGATCATGGCTTGTGCTATGATCGTGGCGGGTTTCGGGGGATTGGCCCCAGCTCCTGCAGCATGGGCAAGCGAAGACTACGATTCCGAATTTGAGAAGGAGGCGGAAGCTTATTGGGAGGGGATAAAACAAAAGTTCGAACAGGAACGGCAGGAACAGCAGGACTATTGGGACTGGTACAACAATCTCCCATATGCGGAACAAATGAAATTGCTGGAACAAGATTTAGAAAGAGAAGGACAGGCGAGGGAGCAAGAGAAAGCGCGAGCCGCCGCCGAAGCTGCGGCTCAGGCCGCAAAGCCCATAACGCTCAAAGTAGGCGGTGTTACAGTCAAAACCGACAGCCCGCCCGTAATTGAGAACGGAAGGACCCTTGCGCCCGTTCGCGCGATTGTGGAAGCGCTGGGATACATCGTGGCATGGGATTCCGCGACGCAAACCATGGAGGTTTACAATTATTATACGGAGGCCCTGGTGATTTCTATGAAAATAGGCTCCAAAGTGGCAAAGGTCGCGGTTGGCACCGGTAGCAACGCCATTATGGACGATCGGATACTGGACGTGCCGGCAAAGATCATCAACGGAAGGACAATGGTTCCGGTGCGGTTCATAGCTGAAACCCTCGGCTGTGAGGTGAGTTGGGATCAAACGACGAAGGCGGTCAACATCATCCAGGCGGAGGGCTGATGAAAGCCGCCAGCAAGCGGCAAAAAACAAAGGAGGTCAAGACTGCTATGGAAAAGAAAAAAGCGAAAACTTTAACGATCTGCGGCGCGATTGCCGCCGTATTGTCCGGTCTGTTTATTGCCTATGGCATATTTGATGCAATCGAGCGCAGCGAGTACCAGAATGTCGGAATGAACACGCCCATCGTCATTTTGGCGGCGCTGGTTTTTATCGCAGGCGTCGCTGCGCTTGTTATCGGTTTGAAGAAGATGAAGTCGGCAAAATAGCGAAATGATGATATCAGCTCAGCAGTGCTTTCCCAAAACACCGACCCTGGGGGAGAAACAGCTGGGAGCAAACGCGCGGATGTGAAGATGAATTTCTGACGAGGAGGAAATATTTATGGAGTTGTGGTTGGCGGTACTATTATTTATCGTATTCGCAGGCTTTTTTTCGGTGCTCCTGTTCTTTTCTTCCCGTAAGCAGAAAACGCGGTTCATTATCGGGTCCTGCATATTAGGCGCAGTATTGCTTGCGCTGGTACTCTACATTGCGCTGACATTTTTATTTTTGGAAGGGATTTCTTCCGCAACCATGTTATCCACAGCATTGGCCGCGATGTGAACAGATGATACTGGGTACCGCTTCGCCCTCAACGGCCCCTCGCGAGAAGCACCAAGGGGCGGCTACGAGGCAGACAAAAACGGCGTGAGAAAAGAAAAATAAACATTAATTCCCTTACCATAACCTGATTTACCGACCAACCGGCCCGCGGGCCGGTTGGTTGCCTCTCATGCCAACTTTCCGCCCCCCTCCCCGCCATTTGTGTTATTATAAAGGAACCATTAAGGATGGACCAACATAAGCGGAGGAAAACATATATGAACGATCGTTTCGCAGGACTGAACGAAGCGCAAAAAGAAGCAATTTTGCATAAGGACGGGCCCTGCATGGTGCTGGCCGGCGCCGGCAGCGGCAAAACCCGCGTGCTGACCGAGAGAATCAACTATCTGATCGAGCAAGGCGTACGGCCCGATTCCATTCTGGCCATCACCTTTACCAATAAAGCCGCCCAGGAAATGAAATCCCGCATCCGGGACATGCGCCCCGACTACAGCGGCAAATGGATACAGACCTTCCACGCCGCCTGCTACAAAATGCTGCGGATGGACATCCACCTGCTGGGCTATGAGCGCAGCTTCGCCATCATCGACGACAGCGAAGGCAAAACCCTGCTGAAGGAGATCCTCAAAGAAGAGCGGGACTACGAGACCAAGCCCGACGAGGTCCTCTACAGCATCAAACAAGCTAAAAACAGTCTGATGGACCCGGAGGCGTACTACCGCAACCTCAGCCTGCCCTTGCATCTCAAGGACAAATACTACCGGGTGTTCCGCATTTACAACGCCCGTTTGAAGGATTTCAACGCTCTGGACTTCGAGGACCTGATCATCCTCACCATCAAACTGCTGCGGGATTACCCCGAAGTGCTGGACAAATACCAGCGCTGGTTCCAATACATCATGATCGACGAATACCAGGACACCAACTACGCCCAGTACCTGTGGGCCAATCTGCTGGCCGCCGCCCATCACAACCTCTTCGTGGTGGGGGACCCGGACCAGTCCATTTACAGCTGGCGCGGGGCCGAGCCCTACAACGTCAAGAAATTTATGCAGGACTACCCCGACGTGCACCTGATCAAACTGGAGAAAAACTACCGCTCCACCGCCAGCATCCTGCAGGCGGCCAACGCGGTAATCAAAAACAACCGGGACCGGGAGGAAAAGGAGCTCTACACCGACAAGCCCGCCGGCGACGACATCGTTTACTTCTGTGCCGGCGACAGCTTCCAGGAAGGCCAGTTCGTGGCCGACACCATCGCCGACCTGGTCAACCGGGAAAACAGACACTATCAGGACTGCGCCGTCTTTTACCGCACCCACGCCCAGTCCCGTATTCTGGAAGAAGCGCTGCTGCGGCGCTATATCCCTTACCAGATCATCGGCGCCCGCAAGTTCTACGAGCGCAAGGAAATCAAAGACATCCTGGCCTATTTGAAACTAGTCTGCAACCCCAACGACCGCCTCAGCCTGCGGCGCATTATCAATGTGCCCCGCCGCGGAGTGGGGGACAAGACCCTGGAAAAACTGGAGGAGCATGCCCAGACCCAGACCATGCCGATCCTGCAGGTGCTGGCCAACGCCTCCGCCATCAACGGCATCAGCAAGAAAATGGCGGCGAACCTGGAGGAATTCTACGGCATGATCACCTACTTCGGGTCTTTGCGGGAGTCCGGCGTGCCTCTAAAAGAGATCCTCGATCAGGTCATGGACATGAGCGGCTACGTGGCCGACCTAGAAAAAAATAATCCCGCCGAAGCCCAGACCCGCATCGAAAACCTGCAGGAGCTGCGCTCCCTGGCGGTGGAATTCAGCAAAGAAGGCATCGAAGACCTGGACGAATTCCTGGCGCGAGTGGCCCTGGTCCAGGACACCGACGACGTGGATAACGCGGACACGGTCATGATGATGACCTATCACGGGGCCAAGGGCCTGGAATTCCCGGTGGTATTCATGACCGGCATGGAGGAAGGCGTGTTTCCCTCCTACCGTACCGAAACCGAGGAAGACCTGGAAGAGGAGCGGCGCTTGTGCTACGTGGGCATTACCCGCGCCTGCGAAAAACTGTATCTGACCAACGCCATTTCCCGGCTGTTGTACGGATTCGAAAGAAACAATCCCCCTTCCCGTTTTATCAAAGAAATTCCGGTCCAACTGCTGGCTTCGCCCCACGTGAAAAAAGCCGTCGGCGGCGTACTGGCCGAAGGGGACACCGTGATCCACCGCAAGTTCGGCCTGGGCGTCATTATCGAACTGCGGGAAGAAATCGCCGTAGTAGACTTCGAAAGAGCCGGCGTCCGCACTCTCCGCCTGGACATCGCCCCCCTGGAAAAAGTCTAGCGGAGCACGGGGACGGTTCTTTTGCTTCCGCCTTCCCACTGGCTGGCCCCGTTGGGGAATAACAGCGACAGCGGAGACATAGGATGCCAAGTATGAATAATTCGCTGATGATTTCACTGCAAAACTGTAATTCGTTAGTTGGTTGAATAAATTAAATCAGGTTTTGGCAGGGGAATCGCTGATAGATATAGCGATAAAATTTGTTTAGGCGGGTGGTTATATTATGTTAACCACATCTGAGTGTATTGCCCTGGCGCTGGAGAGGGCCGGAGCGGAGGCGGTCACTTGTATCCCCAGCTTCGGAGCCAACGCCGTATTTAGCGACTATTGCGACCTTAAAAACCAGCGGCAGAACGTATCCTTTCATCCGGAAGCTGCCTTTGGCATTGCTTTGGGAGCGAGTCTGCTGGGAAAAAGAGCGGCCACGCTGCTAAAAGCCCACGGGTTTCTCAAAGCCGGCAACAGCGTCATTGATGCCTTGTATACCGGAGTTAACGGAGGCCTGGTGATTTTTATCTTCGACGATAAAGAAGGCCGGCAGTCCGACAGCATTGTTGATATAACGCCGGTGTTGTCCGCGATGGGTCTGCCGTACCAGGTACTGGGGCCGTCGGACCGGGATTTGTACCGCCGGATTCTGGATGGCTTTGCCCGGTCTGAACAGTTGCAGCTTCCCTATGTTTTAGTGTTTGAAGCCGGTGACATGGAAAAAGAAGTACTAGAGGACATCCCTCCGCCCGCAGAAGAAGCCCGGTCCGGGGCAGAGAACTCCTATCATCGCGACATCACCCGGTACGTTCTATGTCCCTTATTTACCCGGTATCAGTACCGGAACCTGCAATTCCGGATGGGCAGGGATGCAACCCGGCCGACACCACCCGCGGTGCCGGCGATTCCCGGGTCATTGCCTGAAAAATGGCATCCGGTGATTCGCCAATACAGTTTGCTGTTCTCGGCGTTTCAAGAAATTCGCGGAGAAGTCGTAACCGGAGACGTCGGCGTTTCAAGCTTTTTTGCCTTTCCGCCTTACCACTGCATTGACATCACTACCTATATGGGCGGCAGCATACCTGTGGCGGCGGGGGCCTTTCTGGCCGGATGTCAGGAGGTATGGGCGATTACCGGAGATTATGCCTTCATCAGTGCCGGCCACCTGGGTTTACTGGAAGCCTGGCAGCGCAAAATTCCGCTGAAAATTCTGCTGCTGAATAACGAAAAATCCGAAACCACCGGAGGCCAGACCATCGCCCCGGGAACATTGGACATGATACTTGAGGGTTACAAACCATATGTGCGCAGATTAACCCATCCCCAAGATCCAACAGCAGTCACATCGATATTGCACGAAGCCAGCCTGGCTAAGGAACTGCGCATCGTGGTCGCCGATTTTACCGCCTGAAGCGGAGGGAGAATTGCTTCTTAATCAAGAGGTTTGAAACCGTCGTTCAGACCCGCTTGCCATCTATCTTGATACTCGAGCAGGAGGCAGCCGCAGATAAATCCCCGCTTGGGCAATTAAATAGGCAGGGATTTATCTGCTGACACAACCTTCACCAGGGCAACGGTGTCTTATCTTATCGGAACCACTACCCGCAAATCCAGCCCGTTTTTGTAGCCGGGCTCAGCCTCAACCACATTGGGAACAGCATTGACCGAGGGAGCCGTACTGGTTTCGTAACTCTGCTCCAAGGTTATCAAGCCTTCATACTCGACCTCAATGACCGCCGGTGATCCCTCCAGGCGAACTACGTCCCGATATTTGGGCTCTTCCACCTGGTCGGTGCATATTCTGTGCACATAATCCAGGGTGACCGCCGGCTGGTCGCCTACCATGCCCATGATTTTGAACCGGTGTCCGCAAATGGTTCCTGCCGGAACATCTTTCAGCACGGTTTTTAACGGGATGGGGGTGGTGAATATGTCGTGGGTGGAGGTAACTTCTGTAAATCTAAATCCCAGTCGGGCGCCGATTTCGTATACGCCGTCCTGGTAATAGGTCTGGATAACGCGTTTAAGCGTTTTAGCGCCGCCGTATGGAAAATTCGGCCCGGTGAATTCCTCGGGTTTTACACCGTAGCCAAATACATGGACCCATTGGGAATTGTTATATTGATCGTCTTCACCGCTGGCAATCGTGATTTTATCGATTCTTTCCATGAGACCGCCGAGAACCATGGGGAGATAGGAACCGTAATGACCGGGAAGGAATCCCATGGGCGCATAGGTTACTCCGTTTGCTTTGGCGGACTGATCCAGTTTTTCGGCCAGTTCCGGATCTGTCGCCCATTGATACGAGATGGGCAGGGTGGTTATAACGTTCTTTTTCGCGTTGAGCGCTCTGATAATGTCGTCGCCGCTGGGTTTGAACTTCAATTCGGCATCCCTGACCAACGGCAGATAGCATAAGACCACATCCGCGTCGATTTGCAAGACTTCATCCGCATTGTCCGAAATGATCACGCCGGTTTTATCATAACCAAATACTTCGCCGGCGTCCTTACCCACCTTATCAGGGGCCGTGTCGATGACGCCCACCAGTTCCAGCGACTTTTTGTCCCTGCACATGCGTAAAGCGACTTTTCCTACATTGCCCAGCCCCCAGATAATGACCCGATACTTTTTCATAACTAGCCCCTTCTTCCGTCATGTAATAT
>DATMYB010000423.1:0-9451 GCA_035561215.1 Syntrophomonas sp.
TAAGATAAGGAGTACGAGGTAATGCCGTTAGGAGAAACATTAAGAAGAATTCGGGAGAACGCCAACATGAACATTAAGCAATTGGCTGATGAAACCGGCTTGACCAGCAGCCACCTCAGCCAAATTGAAAGAAATCTGGCCAGTCCATCCGTTTCAGCGCTGCGTAAGATCGCAGAGTCGCTGGGGGTTTCAATATCCACTTTTTTCGAATATGAGGAGGAAGAAAGCGGAGTCGTAGTGAGAAAGCAAAAGCGCAAACAACTGAAATTGCCGGACTCTTTAATTGAATATCAACTTTTGTCACCTGATTTTACCAAAGCGGTTCAATTGCTGCTGACGACGATCAAACCCGGGGCCCATAGTTCTGAAGAACCAATGGGTCATGGCGGAGAAGAATGCGCGGTAATATTGGGAGGCAGCGTGCAATTCACGGTAGGAGGTGAGACATTTTCACTGGAGGATGGTGACAGTATTTACTACAATGCGCGCATTCCCCACAAGTTTGTCAACACTGGGGAAACTGAAGTAACCATTATATCCGCCATCAGCCCGCCGGGATTTTAAAGGAGATGAAATATTATGGCTTGTAAAGTTGGGGATTGGGTTCAAATTCACACGATTATTCTGGAGCCGGGCCAAAGATCACCGCAGGTTCCAGCCGAGACCCAAAAGGTACCGCTGGAGATGTGGTGCAAAGGCTTTGCTCTGGAAGAAGCGGAAATCGGTCAGGAAATACGTATCAAGACGGTAATAGGACATGAGCTGCAGGGCTTTTTATGGGCGGTCAATCCCAGGCCCGGACATGATTTCGGGGCACCGGTACCGGAACTGCTTGATATCGGAATGAAATTACGGACACGCATCAAGGAGATGATTGATCATGAATGATAATAAAGACGTTCGATATGAAGCGGTAATGGCACGTAACAATGAGATCATGAAAACCTCTGTCGGGATTGATTACGCATCTTATGCCGAAGGCCCTCTTGCCTTTGATTATGAACGGATGATGCGTGAATCTTCCTATGACTTCGAAAAAATTTTAAAGATTCAAAAGGAAACGGCGGTAGGTAATACTCCCTTGATTGAATTGAACTTTCAAATAGCTATTGCCATTCGTTTCTACAATGTGTAAAATAAAAACAAGTTGTAGAAACGAGGAGAGATATTGCTATGGTTAATATCACCAACGCAGAGATGGAAATCATGCGCATCATATGGGACAGCGGCGAAAGAGTGACTACCAAGGACATCATGGAAAAGCTGCCCGGCAAAAAAACAACCACTATCCTGACGCTGGCCAGCCGGTTGATCGACAAGGGGGTGTTGAAATCAGTTAAGCTGGGTCGTTCTCATGCCCATGAGTACTGGGCGGCAATCAGCGAAGAAGACTATCAGAAAATGCAGACCCGGAATTTTATCCGGTCCATTCACAACGGTTCGGCCAAGAGTCTGATCAGCACTCTGTTTCAGGATGAAGATTTGACCCAAGAGGACATTGAAGAGCTCAGGGATTTTATCGAAAAGCAGGTGAAGTCCCATGATTAAAATGCTGTTCATGGCTTCTCTGACCGGCAGCGTTATCAGTCTTTGGCTTATCCTGTTTAAAACCAGGCTGGTGAAAATCTTGGGCGGCACTGGCTATTATCGTATCTGCCTGCTCTCTCTGGTGTTGTTTGTGGCGCCGCTGCAAGTTGATGCAGCGGGACTTATGCCCCAGCCCATCGTCATCGAGGACAGAGCGACCGTTCAGCCAACCGCCCTGACCGGATCAACCGTTGCATCCCCGGCGGCCACTGCCCCGGCCGCTGCGGCGCAGCCAGCCACTGCCCCGTATCATCTGCCGGTTTCGGATGCTGTGCAATGGATGCTGGGAATTTGGACGGCGGGTTTTGTCTTTATGCTTGGCAAATATCTATTCGGCTATTTCCGGTTTAAGCACAAAGTAGCCCGGAGCAGTCCTGTCGACCAGGCGGAAGATTTGGAGGTTGTGGTAAGCAGCTATGTCCATTCTCCTATGTTGATCGGATTTTTCAAACCTGTCATCGTGATCCCGCAGGCGGAAATCAATCCCTATGATTATCAGTTGGCCTTGCGGCACGAACTGGTTCATCACCGACAGAAAGACGCCTGGTGCAAGCTTTTTGCGGTGTTGGTAAACTGCCTGCACTGGTTTAATCCGCTTACATATTTTATGGTGCACACGATAAACGAGGCCTGTGAATACGCCTGTGATGAAAAAGTAACCCGAGGCATGGATTGGCAGGAGAAGAAACGCTACAGCAATATGATTTTAAATTTTGCGTCACAATTCTCTCCGGCTTTGAGCAGCAGCCTGGTCACAAATAAAAAACAATTGTTCAGGAGGTTTGAACTGATTATGAAACCTGGTACGAAAAGCAGAAAACTTTGGGGTATCCTGCTGGCCGCGGTGATGATGGCCGGTTCCGTAACGGCAACGTCACTGGTGTTCGCCGAGGATTTAAAACCGTTGTCCCGATTCGGCGGCGCATTTGTAACGCACTACAGCTGGAACCATACCCTTGAAGACAATGTGCTCAGCACGCTTTCCGATTCCGCTCAATGGAAAGTATCTTCTATCCCCGGCACCACCTATATTGATGTCAACGGACGGCAAATAGATACGTATAATCGCACCGAGCCCTATTACGGCGTGGAAAAGGAGTGGAAGGAAAAGAATTCAGCCACGGAAACCATGACCGTCAAAGCCCTGTCCATCGAGGGAAAAGAGGTTACGGTAGCCTTTGCCGATCAAGCCGCCCCCTACCGGGACGACAAAGTGATCGAAAAAATGATCAGGAATCAGATTACCTTTGAACTGAGCTATCATGACGATTATTACGACCATCAGGCTTTTATCAACGAGCTGATCAGCCGCGGCGCCTATGTCATCAATGTGGTGGTCACGCCGGAAAACTTTAAAATTGTTGATTTTGACGGAAAAAATGGGGATTTTTTAGGCATGAAAATACTGACCAAGTTTGATGAAAAAGCTAAGATCGCTGATGTCTTCAACCAAAGAACGGTGATACCGAAAAACATCGACGGCCATCAAGGGGTTCAGCTTGGAGACAGCTTTGTGATCGGGAGCGGTGAAAGCCTGGCCATAGATATCAAGGAAACCACCGATAAAATGCCCAAGGTCAGCTGGGCCATTATCGATGTGACCATCGGTGAGACGGTGGACTGGCTACCCGGCGCGCTGGGCGGTTACAGGTTTATCTATACGCCGCGGGAAGCTTATGCCAACCATACGTTTAAAGTCCTCATGAGTTCAACAGAAAGCGACACCGCCCGTATTGAAATTTTCACTTATCGGACGGGGGCAGGGGAAGCCGCAGTCGGCGAGGTATAAGAAAATATTGTTTGATGAACGGGAGTGGTGGGAGCTTGGGCATATGCCAATATAAAGAATGATAGCTATAAGTGCAGGAAAAGCGTGGTATAAGGTAGAAAATAAATTTGAAACGGTGTATTTACTTAGTGAGGGGCAATTAAAGAAAATGCTTGCCGGATAAGATGGTGAGCTTATAAATAACTTGGGGTCTGACCCCAAGTTATTCGTATATTTCTTTTTTTGAGCATTGGTGATTGAGGATAAACGGCATATTTGAAGGGAAACAAAATGAAACTGTGGCAAAAAATGCTCTGTTGGTCTGTGCTGCTCTTTATCGTGATTTTCAATATCGCGGGCCTCGCTATCATTGAAAGCAGTCATTCTTCAGAATTGCGGGGCGAGCTGGGCAGAGTTCTGGAGCAACAGCAAACCCTGAGTTCGGGAATTGAAGTCCTGCTTCAGGATAGGATTGCCCATTCCCAAGGTTTGGAGCTGCAAATACTGCGCAATTATGTGGCCGGCTATACGCGCAAGGCGATGCCGGCAGGCTCTTACCTGGAAGTATTGCGGCAGGATGGTCAGGCTTTTTATCAGAATTTTCCCGGGGAACTGAGTTCAAATCGGGCTGAACTGCAAAAAATGAAGCATGGCCTGCAAAACTACATCATTCGTGACCGGGGAGACAAAAGCTATCTGTTTGTTTCCTCTCTGCTCACCGTAGGCGGAGAAGATATCTGCGTCAGTTACATCAAGGACATCAGCAGCATCTATGACAAACGGCAAAGGCAATACCTCTATTTCATGGCTATCGATCTTGGGGCGTGCCTGCTTTTCGGCCTCGGCATCTATCTCATCAGCCGGGGGATCACCCGTCCTTTGGAAGAACTTACGCGAAGCGCGCAGGAAATTACGGCGGGAAATTATTCGCAACGGGTGGTCTACGATCATAACGATGAAATAGGTGTTTTGGCGCAGAGCTTTAACCGCATGGCCGGCCTCATTCAGCACAAAATGGGGGAATTAAATGAAGCTGCCCAACAGAAGCAGCAGTTTATCGATAACTTTACCCATGAACTGCGCACCCCGCTAACCTCGATTATCGGCTATTCCGAATTACTGAAAACACAGGATCTGCCCCCGGAGTATTTTCAAACCAGCATTGACAATATCTACTGTGAAGGGAAGCGGCTTCAACACCTGTCCGAAAGCATGCTGAAGCTGGTCAAGCTGCGACAGACCAATCTCAATCAGGAGAAGCTGAGCGCGCAGGATATTTTTGCCCGGGCCGCGCAATCCTTTCAGATAAGGCTGGAACATCAGCAGGTAAAGCTGCTCATTGAAGCGGATGATTACGAATTCTACGGAGACCCGGAACTGTGTGCCATTCTGCTCAGCAATCTGCTGGAGAATGCCCTGAAAGCCTCGTCCAAAAACAGCCATGTTGCTTTGGGCGTGTTCAGGCAGGCAACGCAGAGCGGGATCTTTGTGAGGGATGAGGGGAGCGGGATTCCCCCGGAGGCCTTAGCCAGGATGTTTGAGCCCTTTTATACCACCGATGCGGCCCGAACCGGGCAGAACGGTCTGGGACTCGGACTGGCCATCTGTTTTCAAATTGCTAGGCTGCATGATTGGAAGATAGAAGTGGAGAGTGAAGCCGGGCAGGGCACTTTAATCAAGATCATTATGCAAGATCAGGATACAAGTATTTTACAAGTCCGACAAGACTCCGATATAGGAGCGGAGTAAGCTTTCATTAAACGTTAATAAATGAAAGCGAGGAGAGAGGCTGATGTTCAAGAAAAAGGTAAGTCTGGGTTTGATTTTGCTGCTGCTGTGTTTGGCTTTGGGGGGATGCCGGGCCGGAGGACTGGAAAAGGAGGTCGTGTTTTCCCGGGAAGCAAAACCAGCCGGTGGAATCGAAAATACCGGCCATTTTGCCGCTTCCATCCAGCAGGCTGAAGCGGTAGAGAAGGCTGAAGTCGCCTTCCGGCAGTACTTTGACATTCAGAACATCGACCAGAAGCTGGTGTTAAAGGCGGCTTTGATCGAAGACGACGGGATTCTGTGGATGAACCCCTATTGGAAGCTCAGCTGGCTGGCCCAAGACGCTAAAAAACCGGTATACTCGGCTGAAATTGACGCTCAAACAGGGGAAGTGGTGCAGCTGCGTTGCCAGCCGAAACTGTTTAATAAGACCATTTCCAGGGAAGATGTGCTGACCTGCCAGGATACTGCCTTGGCCTTTATCGACCAGTTTGATTTGGTCAAAGAAGCTCCTTTAAGCCTCTTCGAAGCCTTCAGTTCTACTATGGAGGGAGTTTGTGTGGAATTCCGGTATGGAACAGATAGATTTATCACCCTTTACTTTAACCAGGCCGGCGCTGTAGAGGGATTCCGATTTTCCCAGCAGGTCGCTTACACCTTGGCGGGGAGCGATTTGAAGGTGGACCGGGCCGAAGCGATTGAACTAGCCCGGTCCAGTGTAAAACAGTATTGCGGCGAGGTGGATACCGGCGGCTTGATCGAACAGGCTCAGTTAGTTGAAGGAGCTAAAGGGGAAAAAACCTGGTTTATCTACTGGAAAAACATCGCTCCGCTGGAGGGCAGATATATAAGATACGGCGCTCATATAGACGCCTTGAGCGGCACAATCTATGCGGTATCGATAACCGATCATTCGCTCCTCAATACCGCAGCGGAACTCAATGAAGCAGAGCAGCGGGAGATTGCGGATCGGTTTGTGGAACAAAAGAACTTGTCGGACTACCGCTTCGAAGCCTTTGATGAGGAATTGGGATCTCTGCGCTATCGGGACCAGGAAGGTGCGCCGCTGCACATATTTGTGGATCAAGGCGAGGGGAAGGTGGAGTTTCTAACCTTTATAGAATTAAAGTAGGGGAGCGTCTTAATTTTGATGAAAGTCTTGGTGGTGGAGGATGACCGGTCGATTTCCGATCTGATCAGAATGAATCTGGAGATCGCCGGCTATGAAGTTCGACAGGCCTATGACGGCAGGGAAGCCCTCGATTTTTTGGACCGGGAAGTGTTTCATATGGTGATTTTGGACGTGATGCTGCCGGAAATGAGCGGTTTCGATATCCTGCAGGAGATGAAAAGGAGGGGCCTGCCGGTTATATTCCTCACCGCCCGGGATCAGCTGAGCGACAAGGTCAGGGCGCTCAATCTGGGGGCAGACGATTATATCGTAAAACCCTTCGCAGCGGTTGAACTGATTGCCCGGATGGCTGCGGTGTTACGGCGTTATCGCAGTCAGCCCCGCATCGTCTTCCGCGATCTGGAAATCTGCATGGACGAGCGGGTGGTTCGCAAAGCAGGGCAGGAAGTTTACCTGACCCATAAGGAATTTGAACTCCTGGCCCTCTTCCTCCAAAACCAGGCCGTCGCTCTTTCGCGGGAACAGATACTGGAGCACGTATGGGGCTATGATTATGTGGGAGAGACCCGGACCGTCGATATGCATGTTCAGCGCTTGCGCAGCAAGCTGGGCTTGCAGGATGAAATCGTAACCGTTTACAAAACCGGCTACCGCTTCGATAGCCCGAAATCTGAATGATTTGAAGCTTCAATTGCCTCATACTGATACTATAATCATATTTTTTAGGTGACGCCTATAATGTCTCCGTTCCAGCGGATGCATGTTAAATAGAGGCGTTTTCTTTTCTGCTGAAAAAGCATTTTACGGGAGCAATTATCCTCCCGTTTGAGCGTCAACAGAGGCAGCCGACAAAAAGAACCACCTTCGGTTGGATACGTTGGATATGTGGGTACGGGGTTCAGTCCTGGTCGTAGTCATCCAAATAGGCATGCTTCTCTCCATTTCTCTGCCATCCCAGGAGGCAATCCAGGTTGACGTTCTGGGTAGCGGCCAGAATGCGTTTGTCCACGTCGGGGTTGTTTTTTTCCATTTCTTCCACCAGGGCTTTAATTTCGTAGCGTTTGCCGGCTATTTTTTCGGCGGTCACCATACAGGCGCAGTTCAGCGGCCAGATGCCGTGCTGCTGGGTAAAGCGTTCGATGTCTTTTTCTTCTATTTATTTTGAATATTACCCGCAATGGATTGGATGCGTCAGCAGAGGGTGGCGGTGTAACCATACGAACCTATGCGATACGGGGCAAGGTGGTTATGGCGATTAAGGACAATGGCAAGGGGATCGACAAAAATTTGCTGGATAAGCTGGGTACTCCTTTTATTACCACCAAAAAAAATGGTACTGGTTTAGGATTATTTATCTGCTACAATTTAGCGGAAAAGAACAATGCTTCAATAGAAATAGATACCGGCGACGACGGGACGACTTTTTCAGTGTTGTTTAAGACTGCAGGCTAAATGAGACTTTATAAGTTCACTTGTGGTGTTGAACGCCATACCAGGCCTAACTGCTCCCCTTCCTTTTCCTGCCAGTAAAGAAGCATCCCCTTTACCTAGAGATCATCATGGAGGAAATCACCGATCAACGCAAGAAGAACAGGCCGGCCAGAGAGAAGCGAAACCGGCTGATCTGCCGATATATCCCAAATGCTTTTATAGCTGCCGGTGCCGTACTAATATTTATGAGCCTTTGATGCAATAATAATATCAAAGCATTTCGTTTAAGAGGTAGAATCAATGACGCTGAAAAACTATGATCAGGCCAGACGTTTCACAGCCTATGTCAGCACACTCGGAACCACCCAGTTGCACATGAGAAATCCATATGTAATCATGTTCTGGTCCGCTATGTTCCCTGGATTCGGTCATTTACTGTTATCCAAGTACCTGCGCGGCTTTCTCCTTTTTGTGTGGGAGGTGGTGGTAAATATACAGGGGCATATTAACCTGGCTATCATGTATACATTCCTGGGTGATTTCGACATGGTTAAAAACGTTCTGGATCTTCAATGGACGCTGCTCTATATTCCCACCTTCTTTTTTGCGATCTGGGATAGTTACCGCACCACGGTTGACCTGAACAACCAGTATCTGCTATCAGCCAGGGAAGACGCAGCTGTCAAACCTTTTAAAATGGATGCCATAGAGATCAATTATCTGGATAAAAAATCCCCCTGGTCGTCCGTTTTATGGTCTTTCCTCATGCCCGGATTAGGGCAGGTCGCTATTCATCGAATCATTCCAGCCTTCTTCATTCTGGTTTGGATGATTGTCATCTTCTATTACTCCAACCTGCTGCCGGCTATTCACAGTACGTTTTTGGGTCATTTTGAACAGGGCAAAAAGCTGTTAAATGCCCAATGGTTTTTAAACATTCCATCGGTCTATTTTTTCACCATTTATGATGCTTATGTCAATACGGTGGAAAGCAATAAGCTATTTGACTGGGAACAAGCGAAGTTTCTTAAACGCAACTATCAGAGCAGTTCTTTCCGGATGCCTTCAATAAAAAACAAAGGAAGTGAAATAATGTATGTGATCTCTACCTTCAGACACTCTATTTCATTGGAAAAAGCAATTACAGCGATTGAAATGAAGGGAATTTTGAAGGAAAATATTCTCGCTGTTCCAATGGATAAGAGGGCTGAACAACAAAGGCTTTTTGACACCATGAATCAGTCAGACGGGTTAAGCTTATTTGACTTGTCTTTTATTCTGGGTTCTTTTCTGGCCCTCATGGGAGGAATTTATGGCTTTGTCCTGCACTGGGGGCCTTTGCTGTGGGGGCTTATCGGGCTGGCGGTTGGATTTGTCCTGGGCCTGGTTATTCGGCTGGTTATCAATAAAAAGCACACCCGTGACCGAGCCAGCCAGAGAAACGCAGAAGTGGTCGTAATCGTAGAATGCCCGGACCACCAATTGGAATCCGTCAAAGACCTGCTCTGGGCACACGACGCCCTGGGGGTCCGCAAACTGGATATTGACCCGATATAAATTACCGGTCTTGGGCCTGACCATGGCAGGCGGTATCACGTTTGACCACGATCCCAGTAATGGCTTTGCAAAAACAAACCATGAACAAAAACGTCGGAATGGAGTAATAATACTGCCAGGATAGTGGCTGGTAGAAATTCAACCACACGATGATAGGATCAATAATGAGCGATAAGACTGTGCATATCAAGGCGCAAACGATGGTAAAC
>DATMYB010000424.1:0-8656 GCA_035561215.1 Syntrophomonas sp.
GGCAATACTCATGTAACTTACCGGATTATCCAACGGTTTGAAACCGAATTGGCGGTATAATCCATGAGCATCGCTGGTTATCAGCAAAAAATTTCTGACTGTTTGCAGGTCCGGATGTTGGCAAATTATGCTTACCAGCCATTTGGCGAGACCCTTTCCGCGGAAAGCTTCAAGGACAAAAACATCGCTTAAATACGCAAAGGTAGAAAGATCTGTTATCACTCTGCCGAAACCGACCAAGTGATTCGTGCTCGAACCGGGGGCGGTTGAATATATACCAAAGCAAAGCGCGGAATTAGCAATTGATTTCATGAGGATTTCCCAGGGGATTCCCTGAGCCCAGTATGATTGGTTATGAAGATAGTCAAATATGATAGGCAATTGTAACTGATGCTTGTCTGAACTAATAAAAAATCCTTCTCTTTCCCACAAATTATTTTGCTTCATTCCCATACTCCAATCAAATCTATTTTTGACCGACTGATTAAAAATCTCCCTTAATGCGGGAATTCGCTAACTTCCGATTCGGTTGCCGGCCTGAATTTAATGGCCAGATAAGCTCCGCTCAGCACCAGACAACCGCCCAGCCATTGCAGCATGCCCAGCTTGTCGTGGAAGAGCAAAGAGGATATGGCAATCGTGATAAACGGTTCGATAATGCTGATAATCGCAGCCCGGGTGGGTCCGAGTATCTCCATACCGCGAAAGAAGGTAACAATTGAAACTGTAGTCGAGAAAACAGCGATGGAGATGATGGGCCACCAGGCGGAAGGGCTGAAATGAAAAGTTAACTGACCGCTGGCTTTTCCAATCAACAGGAAGGCCAGGGAAGAAAACAGACAGATATAAGCCGTGGCAATATCTGAAGGGATGTTACGGATCAGATGGTTGGCAAGATTAATGTAAAAGGAATAAACCAGTGCCGCTCCCAATGCTAAAAAAGCCCCCAGAAAATTTATATTTTCAAAGGAAGTGCCAAGCACCATAACCATGCCTGCCAGAGACATACAAATCGACAGCAGGAGTATTTTTGTAAATGATTCTTTAAAAAGCAAGGTTGCCAGTATGGTTACAAATATGGGATATGTATAAAAAAGCACTGCCTGTAACGATACATTTATATATTTAACGGAAGCGAAATACAGACTGGACTGTAGCATATATAATACCCCGCCCATGATCATCAGCTTGATCAAAGCCTGCCGATCCACCCTCAGACTTCCTTTTTTCCAGGCCAGATAGGAAAAGAGCAATACTGCCGCCAAACCAAAACGCAGGAAGAGGATCGTCATATAATTGGCGCTGCCTCGGTATGCATAAATCGTGAAAATTGGCATGAGTGCAAAACAGGCTGCTGATATGCCAACCAGCAATACACCGATATAATAACGGTTCATCTCAATTTATCCTCCGCTGATTCAACATCATTACTCTTTGATAAATGCAAAGAGCATACCACTCTCTCTCAAAACTTTCAACTGTTCAAAGCAAAATAGTAGCGTTATTTACCGGCTTGAGGCTGGGTAGGGCATTAATTCTTTAAAAAAGGCCAAAATCTTATCGCTATTAAGGAGGCATATGTGCCGAATTCAATTTGATTGGTTTAAAAAATTCTCATTATGAACCATGTATCATTGTGAGAATTTTTTTTAGAAATGCTTTCGTAGGGAGGAAACTAAAAAAATTCTCAAATTGATACGAAAAAGCTGGCCAATGGTAATGGGAAATAAAATTTAGTCAGCGCTTGTATTTGCCGATTTATAGGCCTTTCAGACAATTGGCACATAATTTGCTCCTGTTCAAGGATAAAGTGGAAGGTGCGCACCTCCAGTTACATGATCCAGCAATGAGAGGAGGCCAGTTCATGAAAGCCCTGGAAGGAGTTAGAATTATCGATCTAACCCAAGCCTATAGCGGACCGTTTTGTACTATGCATCTAGCCGATCATGGTGCTCAGGTCATCAAAATCGAAAGGCCCGGTATAGGTGACCAGTCGCGGACCTGGGGCCCGATAAAAAATGACTACAGTGCCTACTATGCATTCTTAAACCGAAACAAAAAGAGTTTGTCTCTGGATCTAAATTCCTTGGAAGGTAAGGAGATATTCCTCAAATTGGTCAAGGATGCGGATGTAGTTTGTGAAAACTTTAAAGTAGGCACGATGGAAAAATTGGGCTTGGGATATGAAGAATTGAAAAAAGTGAATCCTCGCATCATCTATGCATCCATTTCCGG
This sequence comes from Syntrophomonas sp., assembly GCA_035561215.1. GTDB lineage: Bacteria > Bacillota > Syntrophomonadia > Syntrophomonadales > Syntrophomonadaceae > Syntrophomonas_B. The sequence continues at coordinate 2,236 of DATMYB010000424.1, forward strand.
ATTTGGGCTTAATGGTCCGATGGCCAAACTGCCCGCTTATGACATTGTAGCCCAGGCTATGAGCGGACTGATGACGATAACCGGTTTTCCGGAAAATGTGCCGACCAAAGTAGGGCCGTCGGTTGGAGACAATTATACCGGTACTTATTTGGCTTTGGGGATTTGCATGGCCCTGTATCACCGGGAAAAAACCGGCGCAGGACAGAGACTGGACGTGGCTATGGTAGATACCTTGTTTTCCATTCTGGAAAACGCAGTGGTAGAATACACCGTTGCCGGCAAGGTTCCGACCCGCAGCGGCAATGCTGATCCTGGCATAGCCCCTTTTGATTCCTTTATGGCCAAGGATGGCATGATCGTAATGGGCGTCGGCACCAATAAAATGTGGAAAAAACTTTGTGAAATGATGGGAAAACCGGAACTGTTTGATGATCCCCGTTATATAACCAATGATGATCGCTGCCAAAATTACCTGCCTGACCTGAAAAATGATGTGGAAGCTTTTACCCGCAGCAAAACCAAAGCTGAACTGGAACAGATGATGAATGAAGCCGGCATACCATTCGGGAATATATTTTCCGTGCCTGAGGTGGCAGAACATCCTCAATTACAGGCACGTGACATGCTGGTGGAAGTCGATGACCCGGTTCTGGGGCGGATTAAAATCCAGGGAATCCCCATAAAAATGCACGGGACTCCCGGAAGGGTTGAACGTCCTGCTCCGACCCTGGGAGAAAACACCGACGAGATTTTGTTGCAGCTCGGTTTCTCAAGGGATGATGTTGTTGCTCTCAGAAATCAGGAAATTGTCTAAAAGAAAAGCAACGCTTGAAAGGGGAATATCTTATGGAAAATGAAAACCGCAGTAATTATACGTTGCCGTTCTTGGTTCTGCTGGCCATCGGGGGATCAGTATTTGCGATGCACTATGGTGCTTCCTGCATGTTGTGGCCCACTACCTGGGGACGCAATTCCGGGACATCCTGGCTGCCGGCATTTCTAGGATTCTTTTTCACCGGCCTGCTTCTGCCCTTCCTGGGATACTTTGCGGTGGAAAAGGGCGGCGGTCCGCTGTTTACGCTGGCCAATAAGGTCGGTCCCAAATTTGCACAGATATTTGGCGCCTTTACGGTACTGATCATGGGACCGCTGTTTGTTATCCCGCGTATGAGCGCAGCGGCCTGGGATGCCCTTTCCAAAATATTTGGCTGGGAAAGTTCTCCCTGGATCGTTTTGTTTGTTTTCACCGTAGCCTACTATACCATAACTTACTGGTTTATTTACAAGCAAACTGAAATCGTTGATAAGCTAAGTAAAATCCTGGTTCCTCTGCTGGTCGTGATGGAAGTAATCATTATTACTAAGTGTCTGCTTTTCCCTATTGGTGAACCGATTGCCAAAATGTATCCTGACAATCCGTTTGCCTATGGCTTCCTCAACGGCTATCAGACCATGGATCTGCCCGCTGCCTTGATGTTTGCCGGCATAATTCTTACTGACTTACGCAACCGCATTAAGGGTGGCAGTAAAAAAACCATCTTTAATAACCTGGTCAAAGGCGGTATTATCGGTTTCATCATTTTAGGGGTTATCGAATTGGGCGAATTCATGCTGGGTGCTTCCACCGGCAGCGTGATGGCTGATCTTGATTATGCCAAGCTTTTTGCCACCGTTGTTTTGCAGCAATTTGGTATGGTCGGTGCCATGGTATTTAACGTGGCTTTGGTCTTTGCGGCCATGACCACCGCTATCGGTTTGACAGCAGGTACGGCGGAATACTTTGTGGATGCCAGCAAGGGCAAATGGAAATATCAAACCATAGCAATTATTACCCTGGTCGTCAGCACCCTGATTAGTGTTGCCGGTTTAAATACCATCGTCTCCTGGACCGCTCCCATTTTAAATATGATATATCCGCCTTGTATTGCTCTGGTGCTCTTTATCGTATTCTTCCCGGCCAGATTTGCCGGCGCTATGAAGGGTGCCTGTTTTGCCTCCCTGGGTTGGGGCGTTATTGAAGCTATTAAAGGCTACATGGGTTTGTTTGGAGTAGAGAATGCGCTGCAGGGATTATACAATATTGTACCCGGAGCCAATATCGGATTCGGTTTTGTCATCTTTTTCATAGCCGGGGCCATTATCGGACATTTTGTTTTCAAAAACAATGATGCAGACTTTAATAATCCAAAGCCATCTGATGTAGCAGCTTAATCAAAATTGAAATTATTTAATGAAGGAGGAATTATAAAATGAAAAAAGCATTGCTCAGATTAAGAATGAGTGAACATGATGCCCATTACGGAGGCGGGCTGGTAAATGGCGCCCGCATGTTGGACCTGTTTGGTGATGTAGCTACGGAATTGCTGATTATGAGCGATGGCGACGAAGGCCTGTTCAAGGTGGAAAATGCCGAATTTATGGCTCCGGTTTATGCCGGGGACTACATCGAAGCAGTTGGCTGGATCACTAAAATGGGCAACACTTCCCGCGAAATGGAACTGGAGGCATGGAAGGTCATTCAGCCCATCAAAGGCGCGCCATTTCCGTCGGCTTGTGAAATTCTGGCGGAGCCGATATTGGTTGCCAAAGCGCATGGAATCTGTGTAGTTCCCAAGGAGTGCCAACGGGGGCCTCAGGTGCCAATCACTGAATTGATTGATTGATATTCAGAACTTGTGCAAATTCCCCTCAAGTGAATCGTAGATCCAAGGGTGCAGGCCTGAGATAACGGGTTTGCACCTTTGGATTACAGTACCCCGGAAGGATCATTTCTCGTTATTTGAGGGCATGAAGGGAGGGTATTTGGATGGATTGGCAGATCTGGTTTGCAGGTTTGCTCTTTGTAGCAGTATACGCAGTCATTATTTCGGAAAAAATTCATCGTACGATTATCGCTTTAGTTGGAGCAACCTTGTTGATTATTACCGGTGTATTGAATTTTAGTGAAGCAGTCGGCAAAGTCGATTTCAATACGATAGGGTTGCTGATAGGGATGATGATGATCGTAGGCATTACCAGAAAAAGCGGCGTATTTGAATATGCCGCCATCAGGGCTGCCCGCCGAACCGGCGGGGATCCGGTAAAAACCATGATGGCGCTTTGCATTGTAACCGCTGTTGCCTCGGCATTTCTGGATAATGTGACCACGGTCCTATTGATCGTACCGGTGACGATATCTATTTGTTCCGCCTTGGCAATTAATCCGGTTCCGATTTTTGTAGCCGAGATCATGTCGTCCAATATCGGCGGCACGGCTACCTTGATCGGCGATCCGCCCAATATCATGATTGGCAGCGCTGCCAATCTTGGTTTTATGGATTTTGTTTACAATCTTACCCCGGTAATCATCGTAATTTTTATTGTCACTTTATTGATTCTGAAACTTATTTACGGCAAAAAAATGGTGACCAATGAAGAAAATAAGGCCAAACTGATGGAGATGAATCCCGATGACGCCATCCAAGACCATAGATTAATGAAGATCTCTCTGACGGTCATCGCTATGGTTATATTGGGATTTATTTTGCATTCCCATCTGCATTTGGAACCGGCCGCGATAGCTCTTACCGGAGCAGCATTTCTGCTTCTTTTTACCCGCGAAGAGCCGGAAGAGATTCTTTTGACGGTTGAATGGGCAACGCTTTTTTTCTTTGTGGGATTATTCATTTTAGTCGGAGGTCTGGAGAAAACCGGGATCATCGAGGATTTGGCCAGAGGCGCCGTAGCCATGACCAATGGCAATCTGACCGCGTCAGCCATGTTGATACTTTGGTTTTCAGCAATTGCTTCGGCCTTTGTTGACAACATACCCTTTGTGGCAACTTTTATTCCGCTGATAAAGGAAATGGGTATGATCGGCAATATGAATATTATGCCCTTGTGGTGGGCGCTTTCCCTGGGTGCCTGCCTGGGAGGCAACGGTACGATTATTGGCGCTTCTGCCAATGTCATTGTATCCGGTATTGCAGCCCGCGAAGGCCATCCCATGACCTTCCTGTATTACATGAAGATAGCCTTTCCCCTGATGATCCTATCGATTATTATTTCAACCGTGTATTTGCTGTTGTTTTTTGTTTAGATTATTTAGCCGGATATAAAAAGATAAGGCTTTTTCAAAGAAAAATTTTTAACAGGGAGGGTTTAATACAATGAAAATAATGGTACTAGGTGCAGGCACAATGGGAGCAGGTATTGTGCAAAACGCAGCGCAAGCCGGTTTTGAAGTGGTCATGCGTGATATCAAGCAGGAATTGGTGGAGCATGGCCGGTATCGATAAGCTGCTGGGCAAAAATGTTGAAAAAGGCAAATTAACCGGCGCAGAAAAAGATACGATCATGGGCAGGATTACCGGTACGGTTGATATGGCAGCGGCGGCTGACTGTGATCTGGTCATCGAAGCGGCGATTGAAGTAATAGAAATCAAGCAATCCATTTTCCAGGAGTTGGATTCCATCTGCAAACCTGAATGTATATTGGCTTCCAACACTTCAGCGTTAAGTATCACAGAAATTGCGGCGGCAACCGGACGGGCGGACAGAGTGATCGGAATGCACTTCTTTAATCCCGTGCCGGCCATGAAACTGGTTGAAATTATATGCGGGGCTTCCACCAGTAAGGCGGCTTTCGACAAAGTTAAAGATATAGCCGTACAGATGGGCAAAACACCGGTGGAAATTAATGAAGCTCCCGGCTTTGTCGTAAACCGCCTTTTAATTCCTATGCTTAACGAAGCTATGTATGCATTGATGGAAGGGGTGGCGACGGCGGAAGATATTGATACCTCAATGAAGCTAGGGGCCGGACACCCCATGGGGCCTTTAGGGCTGGCGGACATGATTGGTCTGGACATATGCCTTAAAATTATGGAGACCCTGCATAAGGAATTTGGCGATTCCAAGTACCGGCCTTGCCCTTTGCTGATAAAAATGGTCAGGGCAGGCAAACTGGGACGTAAAACCGGTGAAGGTTTTTTTATTTACAGTAAATAAGCAAGTTATAAAGATTTAGGGAGGGATCGTTTTGCAGCGGGAAGTAGTATTGGCAGGAGCCTGCCGCACTCCAATAGGAACATACGGCGGAGCTTTGAAAGATGTTAAAGCGGTAGATCTGGGAAGTATTGTCATGGCGGAAGCTTTGCAGAGGGCTGGAATCAAAGGCGAACAGTTGGATGAAGTTATTTTCGGATGTGTGCTGCAGGCTGCGCAGGGACAGAATGTAGCCCGGCAGTCAATGATCAGAGCAGGTATTCCGAATGAAGTAACCGCCTTAACGATCAACAAAGTATGCGGATCAGGTTTGCGGGCGGTCAGCCTGGCTGCCCAGATCATAAAAGCCGGCGATGCTGACATCGTAATGGCCGGGGGGATGGAGAACATGTCGGCGGCACCGTATGCACTCGAAAAGGCACGTTATGGCTACCGCATGAACAATGGCACGCTGGTCGACGTAATGATCAGAGACGGCCTGTGGGAAGCATTTAACGATTACCACATGGGGATTACCGCTGAGAATATTAATGAACAGTACGGTATCACCCGTGAAGAACAAGATGATTTTAGTTTTCGGAGTCAGCAGTTGGCTGCGCAAGCCATTGCCTCAGGAAAATTCAAAGATGAAATCGTTCCGGTAATGATCAAAGGCAAAAAAGGCGATATCGTTTTTGATACCGATGAACATCCCCGAGCTACTGATCGTGAAAAAATGACATTGCTAAAACCAGCTTTTAAAAAGAACGGTTCAGTAACCGCCGGCAATGCTTCAGGGATAAACGACGGTGCGGCTGCGGTGGTCGTTATGTCCGGAGAAAAAGCTGAAGAACTGAGGGTAAAACCAATGGCGAAAGTGGTCAGTTATGCCTCCGGTGGTGTGGACCCCAAAGTGATGGGTCTGGGACCGATACCCTCCAGCCGCAAAGCATTGGCTAAAGCTAACCTTACCATCGATGATATCGACTTGATTGAAGCCAACGAAGCCTTTGCCGCCCAATCGATTGCGGTGGCCAGAGATTTGGGCTTTAATGGCAAGATGGACAAGGTTAACGTGAATGGAGGGGCAATCGCCCTGGGTCATCCGGTAGGCGCTTCCGGTGCCCGTATACTGGTCAGTCTGCTTTATGAAATGCAGAAACGCGAATGCAGAACAGGTCTGGCTACCCTATGTATCGGCGGGGGTATGGGTACAGCCATGATTGTAGAAAGAATGTAACATATTAACTCTACATCTCAAAGGGGGCGTTTTATTACTGAATTCTGGTAAGAGCGATGTAATATGGCGTCCCTTCCCAATTTTATCCATAGCGCAATAAAAATGTCAAGGGTATCGTTATCAAAATAGTATATAATTGAATTGTCGTAATTAGTCAAAATTTAGTGTATTTATTTCGGTCACTAAATTTATATGATTTTTCAATCTATACAATTT
>DATMYB010000425.1:0-5722 GCA_035561215.1 Syntrophomonas sp.
TCTATTACTGGGTTAATAGGTGCATTATTGGCCATGGCCGTAAAAAGCTCCGCCAGTTGTCAATAATAAATCCCCTGGTTATTAAGGCATAAATTGATCTTTTCCATCTAAAAATAAACTTGGTAGTCTGTTACATCTAAAAATCTATTTTAGCTGGCGGAAATTAAAGTTTTAGGTGTAACATACTACTCGTAAAGCGTCTCATTAAATGAATGATCCATTTGAAGACGCTTTTTTTATCGATACGCCGATCAATAAGGGGTAAAGCCTGATGCTAAAATTATATCGTTTTTTAAAGCCCTTCAGAATTTTAATCGCGGCCGTTATCCTGCTGGTTTTTATCCAAACCCTGTGTGATCTGTATTTGCCCACCCTGATGTCAGATATCGTTGATACCGGCATTGTTAAGGGCGATACCGGCTACATATTAAGGGTGGGAGCGTTCATGCTTTTGATTGCAGCTATCGGTGCCATATGTTCAATTCTGGTCAGCTTCTTGTCCGCGAAAACATCGATTGGCTTCGGACGACGGCTGCGCAGCAAAGTATTTGACCGGGTGGAAGATTTTTCACTGCAGGAATTTAACCGGTTTGGCACTGCTACCTTGATAACCCGTACCACCAATGACATAAACCAGATCCAAAGCGTAACTTTTATGATTTTGCGTATGATGGTGAGCGCACCCACCATGTGCATCGGCGGCATTATTATGGCTTTATCCAAAGACAAGTCCCTCTCCATGATCTTTCTGGTCTCCATGCCGGTTATTGCCGCCATTATCTGGATTATTATGAGCAAGGCCATCCCCCTGTTTAAACTTATGCAAATAAAACTGGATCGTTTAAATATGGTTTTACGTGAGAACCTTACCGGGATCAGAGTAATTCGAGCCTTTAACCGTACCGAACAGGAACACCTTCGTTTTACTGCGGCCAATACCGACCTCACCGATAATGCCGTCCGGGTTAACATTATCATGACCTCCATGATGCCGGGTATGATGCTGGCCATGAATTTTACCATCATTGCTATTATCTGGTTCGCCAGTATACGCATTGACCACGGACAAATGCAGGTCGGCGCTTTGATGGCTTTCATACAGTATGCGATGCAAATAATGACCTCCCTTATCATGCTTTCCATGATGTTCATTATGGTTCCCCGGGCCTCGGCCGCCGCAGTGAGGATTGATGAAGTATTGGAAACTACGCCTGCCATTAAAGACTCCGGTCAGCCAAAATCCCACCCGATCAGCCAGGGGCTCCTGGAATTTAAAAATGTCAGCTATCGTTTTCCGGGGGCGGAACGCCCGGCTTTAAGCAATATCAGTTTTACGGCGGAGCCGGGTAAAACAACGGCCATTATTGGCGGCACCGGTTCAGGCAAAACCACTTTGGTAAACCTCATTCCCCGATTTTATGATGTTGCCCAGGGGGCCATCCTCATAGACGGCACGGATATTCGCGAGATTGCGCAAACAGAATTGCGGACCAATATCGGTATGGTACCGCAAACAGCGGTTCTTTTTACCGGCACCGTCACCGAAAATATCCGTTACGGCAAGATCGACGCCAGCGATGACGAGGTTTATAAAGCGGCCGAAACGGCCCAGGCCTTAGAATTTATTGCAGGAATGAAAAACGGTTTCGACTCGGTTATCGAGCAAGGCGGAATCAATGTTTCCGGAGGCCAGAAGCAAAGACTCTCTATCGCCCGCGCTTTGGTCAGAAGACCTAAGATTTATATATTTGACGATAGCTTTTCTGCTTTGGATTTCAAAACCGATGCGCGCTTGCGGGCGGCATTGAAAAAGGAAACCCGGACCTCCACCGTTTTGATTATCGCCCAGCGCATTTCTACGGTTATAGATGCCGATCTCATTATCGTTTTGGACGACGGACAAATTGCCGGCATGGGCAGCCATAAACAATTGTTTGCATCCTGTGAGGTATATAAAGAAATCGTATACTCACAACTTTCCGAGGAGGAATTGGCGTGAGCACCGAAAGCAACCGCGGTCCCCGCAGAGGTCCAATAGGCCCTTTGAGCAAACCGGTTGATAAAGCCAAAAACTTCAAAGGCACCTTTAAGCGTTTGCTGGTCTACTTAAAACCGCGTCGTTTCAGACTGTTGATTGTGCTCATATTTGCGGGGTTGAGCACCGTTTTCAATATTTTCAGCCCCAAAATCATGGGGGAAGCAACGACAAAATTATTTGAAGGCGTAATGTTAAAATTACAACATGCACCCGGAGCGGCGGTTGATTTTCATTATATATTGAACATCCTTTTGATTTTAGCCGGACTTTATATTGCCAGCGCCTTGTTTTCCTACATGCAGCAGTACCTTATGGCCGGGGTATCCCAAATGACTGTTTTTGATATGCGCCAGGACGTAAATAAAAAACTGGCCCGGCTGCCCTTGAAATATTTTGACGCCCATACCCACGGCGATATCCTGAGCCGGGTAATCAACGACATAGATAATATTGCCACCACCCTGCAGCAAAGCCTGACCCAGTTAATCAGTGCCATAGTAACTTTAGTAGGCGTTTTGATCATGATGCTGACCATCAGTCCCTGGCTGACGCTGATTTTTGCCGTTGTTCTTCCCTTGTCGGCACTGGTTACCCAAGCTGCTGCCAAACGTTCACAGAACTATTTCGCCAGTCAGCAGAAAGAATTAGGCCTGCTGAACGGCCATGTGGAGGAGATGTACACCGGGCACCAGATCGTTAAAGCCTTCGGTCATGAGCAGCAATCCGTCGAGATATTCAATTCATTCAATGAAAAATTGTACCAAGCAGGCTGGAAAGCTCAGTTTGTGTCAGGTCTGATCATGCCTCTGCTGTCATTCATTAATAATATCGGCTATGTAATGGTTTGCGTCGCGGGGGGAATTTTTGTCACCAACCGTCTGATAACCATCGGTGACCTGCAAGCCTTCATTCAATATTCCCGGCAGTTTACCCAACCTATAGTACAGACCGCCAATATTATTAACATTATTCAATCCACCATTGCTTCCGCGGAGCGGATTTTTGAAATCCTCGACGAGGCCGAAGAGGTTCCCGATGACGTCAATGCCAAAGCAATTGCTTTTCCGGAAGGCAATGTAGCTTTTACCGATGTCAAATTCAGTTATCACCCCGATGTCCCGCTTATTGAAGATTTAAATATCGATATTAAAAAAGGTCAGACCATTGCCATTGTCGGACCTACCGGAGCCGGAAAAACAACTTTGGTAAATCTGTTGATGCGATTTTATGAAATAGACGGCGGTCGGATAACCATAGACGGCGTCGATATTCGAGATATCAAACGGGGGGCACTGCGCAGCATGTTTGGCATGGTTCTGCAGGATACCTGGCTTTTTAACGGAACCATCAAGGATAATATTGCTTACGGTCGAGTCGATGCCGCTTTTGATGAGATCGTCCAGGCTGCCCGAACAGTTCATGCCGACAACTTTATCCGCACCCTGCCCGAAGGTTATGACACCATACTGAACGAGGAAGCCTCCAATCTGTCCCAGGGACAAAAGCAATTGCTGACCATCGCCCGGGCAGTTCTCGCCGACCCGGTTATTATGATACTGGATGAAGCCACCAGCAGCGTCGATACCCGTACGGAAACTTATATTCAAAATGCCATGCTTACGTTAATGAGAAAACGGACCAGCTTTGTCATCGCCCATCGCCTATCCACGATTCGCAATGCTGATTCGATTCTGGTGATGAACGAAGGGAAAGTGATTGAGCAGGGCACGCACCAAGAATTGCTGAATAAAAACGGTTTTTACGCCGATTTGTACAACAGTCAGTTCAGTACTGGTAGTCTGTGTCGCCTAAAAGTTTAGGTTATCCGCCGAGGAAATTTTTGCAGGGCAAGGCGGAGGATTGAGCATACTGGACGTATTGCGATGACGACAACGCAGCCATGCAGAAATTTAACCGACAGGGATGTGGAATTAGGGTTGACAGAGTACTAGCTAATAAAATCGCTACGACGATTGCCTTCGCCCTAAATAGCAACCAGCTCAACTGTAATATCCCAGCAGCTTCAGCAACAAGGCAGCCAGTTTCGGATCGAACTGGCTGCCGCTACAGCGTGCAATTTCCTTCATTGCTTCCTGCGGGGAAATGGCCTTGCTGAAAGGGCGGTCATGGGTCATCGTGTCATAGGCATCTGCCAAAGCGATAATACGGCATTCCAAAGGGATTTGCTCCCCGGCCAGGCCGAGGGGATAACCGCTGCCATCCCACCATTCATGATGCAGGAGAATCAAATCGGCCAGCGGACTCAGATCCGGCGTGGCCAGTGCAATGCGTTGCCCGATTTCACTGTGCCGTTTCATTTCCCGATATTCATCCGCAGTCAGCCTTTCCTTTTTAAACAAAATCCAATCAGGTATCCCCACCTTGCCGATGTCATGAAATTGGGCCAGCAACTGCAGATCAATCAAAATGTTGTCCGGCAATTTCAGCTCACCGCCCAGCAACATCACCAGTTCCTTCATCCGCTCCCCATGGCCTTCCGTCATATAATCCCTGGTTTGCAGCGCTTTCAGCAGCGTGCTGATCACCTCATCCCGGACGCTGCCGCTGTGCTGCAGTTTGGCCCGGTACATCCTGTTATCCGCTTCTTTGTAAATATCCCGCAAAGAAGAACGGCCATCCTGCCGGTATGCAATTCCCATGGAAACACTGAGGGGCAGAGTCGGATTATCCTCATCATACTCGTTCACCAGATGGTTAACACGCTCTGCGGCCATATTCAAAACCTCTTCACTGGTCTTGGGCATTATTACCGCGAACTCGTCCCCTCCCACCCGGGAAATCACATCTCCGCTGCGGAAACATTGGCCTAATATGCGGGCGAAATTTTGGAGCAAACGATCACCGGCTTCATGCCCCATGGTATCGTTGACCAGTTTAAGATTATCCAGATCAAAAATTATCATTCCCACCGGATTATTGCGGTCATTTTCCAGGCGGTTTATTTCCTCTTCGAAATAAGTCCGATTATATAGAGAAGTCAGGGTGTCGTGCACGCTTAAATGACGCAATTCCTGCTCCAGCATTTTTCGGTCGGTTATATCGCGGCTGCTGATAACGATGCCAGTGATTTTACCATTCTGCCAGATGGGATTGCCGACGGTTTCAGTCCAAACATAATATCCATCCTGGTGTTGACAGCGGTGCTGGCTCACGCCTCTCTCGCCGGTTTGCAGACTGTGCTTCAGGAGGCTGATTACCTGAGCCAGATCATCCGGATGGACAAATTCTTTAAGCTTTATATTCATCATCCTTTCCTCCGAATAACCCAGTACCTTTAAATGAGACGGGCTGGCAAAGATAACGTTGCCTGCGCGATCCAATTCGCTGACCAGATCGGACATGTTGTCGGTGATCCGGCGTAAATTACGCTCGCTTTCCCGCAACGCATCCGCAGCGGCTAAAGTATCGGTAATATCATCGGCCAGTACCATTCCGCCTATGATGCAGTCGTTATCGAACAGCGGCGCGGAATTGATTTTAAGCAGTCTCCGGCGACCATCGCGATGATTGACCTGTATAATAACGGAAGAAGCCGTTCCTTCCAGAATCATTTTGCCGCTTTCATTTTCTTCACAGATTAATTCATCCGGGCAAAGAGACCGATCGGAAAGAGATTTACCAATCAGTTCCTCCGGCTGATAACCCAGTATCTCAGTACATTTT
>DATMYB010000426.1:0-3185 GCA_035561215.1 Syntrophomonas sp.
TTATAGCAGTGTATTAAGCATAAATTGTCTAAAGGCTGCGCCAGGCAAAAATGGGATTATGTAAATTGGGGGAAATTATCTATGTCTCATTTGCCGTTGAGTGATCCCTGTCCCTGCGGAAGCGGAAAAGAATACGGACAATGCTGCGCGCCGGGCGCCAACTGCCAGGTTATTCATTTCCCCAGGGGGAAGAGAAACAACTTTCGGGCAGTTATTGATGAAGCCCTGGAGAATCTGATTCTGTATGCTCGCTGTTATTTTCCCAACTGGGACAACGTGGCCCAGGCTAAGTTCCTGTCCTATTCCCAGAGCGGTGAGATCAACCAAAAATTTTCCCGGACATTTTGGCAGTGGTACGTTTTAAATTATCGTTTTTACAGTGACGTTTCGCCATTGATCGATTTCTACCTGGTAGAGATGGAAGATGTGCTGAGCGACAAGATGAAAACGGTTTATGCTGCGCTCCAGAATTCTTACCTTAGCGTTTACAGCGTAGCCTGGATAAGGAATAATACGGTGGCGGTGCGGGATATATTCTGCGGCGAGGAACATATTATCGAGCGCGACTTTGGTTCGGTTACCCAGTTCATAGAGCAGGGATCGCTGCTTTATGGGCGTATCGTCCGGCTGGAGAATGCTTCCACCGTAATTGGCCGTTTGGTCATCATTAATGCAGAACAAATACACTATCTGCTGGATGAAATCAATGCGGTATATTTATCGGAAAACAGCCATAACCGCGAAGATATACGGAATTTTCTCCGGGAATGCGCGGAGATAACCGCCGGACTGGTCATGGATATCGTACAGGGGATCAAAAAAAACCGGGTAAAATCCAAAAGCCTTGGCATAGATGGGCGTTCCCGTAAAGTACTGCTGTACAAACTTAGCAATAACAAGCGTTTCAACATGCTGGAACGGCATAACAAATGGATGAAGTTTACCTGGAAAGGCGGCAGGGGGGTATTCAAAAGGCTTTATGTCGGGGAGAATGCTTTGCTGGTAGCTGCCGATGAAAGCGCCGACGTGTTGTTTGCCGTACACGTAGCGGGAGAGATGCTGGCTGAGGAAAGAGTGGAATTTATTTGGCAGGACGGTATTGTGCTGAATGACTCGGAACAGGAAGAAGAAATTCAGACAGAATTAATCGTTGATAAAAATCTGGAGGATTGGCTCAATCTGCCGCATCCGGAATTATCCGACCTGACTCCGTTGCAAGCTATCCAGGATATTAAAGGCCGGGTATTGCTGGAAAATCTGTTGACGGACATGGAAATGCTGGAACTGATCAACCGCACCCACGGGGACTATCATTATCCCACCGCGGTCATAAGAAGAACCCTGGGCCTGGATAATAATTCAGTCAGCCGGGAAATGTTCAACCCCCAGGCGATTGCCATCAAAGTGGAAAAGATTCGGGAACGTCAGTTGTTGAGCTCATACGTGACTGCCTACAATTGGCTCAGTAACGAATATGCCAAGGTGGCCGCCGCTATTTTTGATATCTATACCCAGGGTAAGATGGATCAAAGAAGATTAGCCTGGCTTCTGTATTTATGGTGCGAATTTACTACTGTTCACCGTCCCCGGGTATCACGCCTGCAAAATTGGATTGCTGCTTTGGAATATACCCTTTCCAGCTGCTTGGGCGAAGAGGTAAGCTATACTAAGCTTTCCCGCACTTTTGGGATTCCTACTACCATGATCAACCGCAGCGCTTACATTATCAGCCGTCATTTTGAAAAATTCCCGCCCGATTTCACCAATGAACCGATTCATTATCCCACTTGGGAAGAATTGGATCATTATGAAATGGTGCAATCATATGAGGAGGTTTATCACCACCTTAGTATTTACGCTTATACCATCGGCAACAAACAGCCGCTGCGCAAAGAAGAAGCCCAGGCCATGTATTATGAACCGGTCAATCCCCAAGGGCGGTTCTGGGATGATATAAATAAAAAAATATACGGAGAGTTTTTTGAAAACCACTATCTGCTGGATTATGTCGGTGCCAGTGAATCGACGATCATGAATACTTTCTGGGACAATCAGGCCAATCGCTTTCCTCCGTATTTAAGAGAAGCGGCTTTCAGGTTTATGATGAGCTATGTAGGAGCTTACCGTATCAACCCGCTTGGCAAAAACAGCCTGGTTTTCGAGGACCTGTTCAGCGGCGAAAAATATGAAGTTTACGGTAGGTTTGGCGACGATGTCCATGAGAAAATCGTTCCCGACATGATTGGCATCTGTCGTCTGCTGCCCCTGGAAACGCTTTACTGGGTCAGCGATCCGATGTTTATTGTACTGCAGGATATACAGGATATTTTCGAACGTAATTTCAATATGATGACAGAAGAATTAGCCGGTTTTGATGCCAGCGATACTATATATCTGAAGAAACGCGGTGAATATCTGGTCAAGGCCTATATCCGCTCGGTGGATGAATTCGAACAGGAGGCCGTGAATTTAGTCAATCAGCCTCTGCAGCCGGAATGGCAATACGCTTATATAAACAATATTGCCGCCCATGACCTGATTGCCGACAGCAAACACTTTCGACTGCTTTATCAGGATGAAAACCGCAGCAGTTTTATGTGGGATCATGCTTGCGCCCAGGGAAATAATCAGTGGGGCTATTTGCTGCTGCAGGATAATACCATCACTATTTCCGCTCCGCCGGGCAAAGATATCAACCAGTTTACAAAGGACATTCGCCGGGCTTTTAAATGCACCGACCTGGTACTGGCATTTCGTATTGCCGAATACGGTTTAAAAACCCTGAAAGACCTGGAAAGTTATATGGTAGCCGACCTGGCGGAATACTTCGATAAGAATCCGGCTAAGTCTCTGATCTTATTGCGCCAGGATGTTTTTGATAATGAAGAGACGGAATTGCAGCAAGGTATATTTTTGCTCAAACTGGGGTCATTGTTGATGGATTATTTGGAAAGCCGGAAAAAGAAAAAGGAATAAAATAATACGTAAAAATACGGATAGCTGGTTAAATTTTAACCGGTTAGGCAATCATTATCAGGGGAAATAATTAACGAATTATAAATTTTTGCAGTAGAATCAAATTTATATGCTGTAAGACCTTGACTTACAGTGGTATTATTGCGTATCCTTTTTAGTAGTGACCATTTGAGATGCGGAAGTGGCTCAGTGGTAGAGCATCGCCTTGC
>DATMYB010000427.1:0-2133 GCA_035561215.1 Syntrophomonas sp.
GATTAAAAGTACATAATGGGATTTCAAGCCGGGCGAGCGAAGCCTGAAATGACAAAAATCATTTTGCAGTAGGAGGAAATACGATGGGTGCTTGCAACATTTGCGGGAATAAAGTCCAAAGCTCCTGGAAATTTTGCCCGGAGTGCGGGACCCTACTGGATTTCGCAAGCTTGAGGAACCCTTTCCCCTTTGACCAGTTTGTTCACCAAATCGATGACACTTTCATCGGCATGTTTATGCTGGACCAAACAGGACATTTTATCTATTGCAATGAGGCTCTGGCCCAGGTTGCCGGTTATGCGTCCAATCAACTGGATGGAAAATCTTTATTGGATATCGTTTATCCTGATGATATGAATTTAATGACAGCGGCTATGGAGGAAATTTACCCTCGACCGACCAGGTCAATCTCGCGGGAGATTCGTTTGACGTCTGCGCAGGAAAATGCGATTTGGGTGAATATGAACATCAAAGGCCGCCGGAATCAAAACGATCCTTCGCTTGAATTCATCGGCATCTGTTTTGATATTTCCCGGCAGAAAGCTGCCGAAGCCGAGGTAAGCCGGCAGAATACCATCATGGACCTGTTGCATGAAACCTCGCTTGCTATTATCAATCGTCTGGATGTAGACGGACTCTTATATACAATCCTCAAACAGGCCGCTAATCTGGGGAAGACGCCGCATGGCTATATCTACCGTTTTAACCGGGAGACTGAGACCATGGAAATGGAATTTGGGATTGGCATGTATACGGAGGAGAGAGTTGTCAACTTAAAACCTCATCAAGGTTTTGGCGGGGCAGTATGGAGAGCGGGCCAACCAGTCGTTATTGATGATTACAGAATCTGGCCGGGACGCATGGAAGATCCGCGTTTTGATCCCAGAGCAGTGATTGGTGTGCCTTTAAAAGCGGGTGATGAGATCATAGGCATCATAACCTTGGTCTCCGTGGAAGAAAATAGAGTTTTCAGCCAGTCGGAAGTTTTGAGGCTGAGCCAATTCGGGCAATTAGCTTCGATCGCCCTCAATAATGCGTTGATGTTTTGCGAACTAAAACAAGAAATAGCCGAGAGAAAAAAAGCCGAAGAAGCTTTATATGAGTCCACCGAGAAGCTCCGGGCCATTATTGGCAGCGCCAAAGATTTTGTATATTTAAAAGACAGCAACTTGGTATTTCAGGAAATTAATCCGGCTATGTATGAACGACTGGGACTTACCCGGGAAGAAGTTATCGGCAAAACCGACCAGGACTTGTTTGGTGCGGGAATAGCCCGGCAAGCCCGTGAAACTGACCAAAGAGTATTAGCCGGGGAGACCGTGGAAGAGGAGATTGTCCTGATCATCGACAATGTGCCCTGCGTATTTGATAATCTGGAAACGCCGCTGCGGGGCAAGGATACTAATGTTACCGGCATCTCCGGCATTATGCGTGATATTACCGAACGGAAAAAAGCGGAAAAAGAAATGCTGCACGCCAAAGAAATCGTGGCGCGTTCGGAAAAACTTGCTTCATTAGGCACCATGGCTGCCGGGATATCTCATGAAATAAACCAGCCTTTAAATTCAATCAAGATTGGATCTACCGGTTTAATCTATTGCTATCAGAAAGGCATACCGATCTCTATGGATGAGATTATGGAGGAAATTGAAGAAATATCTCTGCAGGCCGACCGCATTGATAAAATTATCAAGCACATGCGTTCCTTTACCAGAAGCAAAGACAGTACGGAACTATATCCTTGCAAATTAAACGAAGTGATCGAACACGCTTTGGAGCTTGTCAATAGCCAAATCAGCGATCATGGCATTGTTCTGCATAAACATTTGGAGGAGGATCTCCCCTTGGTGCGGGGCACAGAAACCGGGTTGGAGGAAATTGTAATTAATTTGGTGGTTAACTCCATTCAGGCTTTGGATGAGACGGATGCAAAACATAAAGAAATAAAAATCGTAACCCGAACCGGCGCAGGTGTCATCTTGGAGATAAATGATAACGGGCCTGGAGTAAACCCGGAAATAAAAAACAAAATATTCGACCCCTTCTTTACCACCAAAGAAGACCAGCGCAACATGGGATTTGGTTTATCAATAACCCATTCCATTGTTTCCTTATATCAGGGCAAAATTGACA
>DATMYB010000428.1:0-5550 GCA_035561215.1 Syntrophomonas sp.
TTTCAATCATTAATTGATACAAACGATCGATGGCCTGTCGATAGCGGTTCATAAAGTAATTGACGAGGGGAGATTCATAAATTGCTGCGTAGTTTCTGTGCCTTTACGAAAATAAATGGTGGAATTTGGCACACATGAATACGCAGTCGAACACGCTCTATTTATCATGGCCCGGTCGATGTAAAATATGGTGAATTGTTCAACCAGCTCGGGATCGAACTGGGTTCCGGCGCAGCGTTTTAATTCTTCAATAGCGTCTTCGTGAGGCATTGCTTTTCTATAAGGCCGGTCGCTGGTCATCGCGTCGTAAGCATCCGCGATAGCCAGAATGCGGCACTCCAAGGGGATTTCTTCTCCTTTAAGCCCCAGCGGGTAGCCATTGCCGTTCCACCATTCATGATGTTTCAGCACCCAATCGGAAATATGCATGAGATCGGGCGAGGCCAGCGCAATGCGGTGTCCGATTTCACAATGCCGCTGCATTTCCAGCTTCTCGTCTGTAGTGAGGGGGCCATGTTTGAATAAAATCCGGTCCGGCAGTCCCACCTTGCCGATATCGTGAAACTGTGCGAACAGACGCAAATCTAAAATAGCTTTGGGCGAAAACCCTATGCTTTCTCCCATATCCCCGACCATAACCTGCAGGCGTTCGGCATGGCCTTCGGTAATAAAATCACGTGCTTCCAGCGCTTTCATCAAAGTCTGGACAATGGCGCTGCGCACACTCTTGCTGCGGTAGAGCTTTTCACGGTACATATTATCATCAGCTTCAATATACAGCTTGTTGAGACTGGTTTTGCCGTCTGTTCTAAGCGCAAAACCGATCGACAAACTCAGCGGCAGTTCATTCAAAGACTGGTTCTGGTGAAGCGCTTTTTTCTGCATTCTCCGGTAGCAATCCTCCAGCTTTTTTTGCGAAGCGTTCGGCACCAGTACGGCAAATTCATCGCCGCCCACCCGGGCAACAATATCTGATGAGTTGAAACAGCTCTTGATCAAATTGGCGGTGTTGATCAGCAAGCTGTCGCCCTTATCATGTCCCATGGAATCGTTAATTAATTTAAGGCCGTCCACATCGCACATTATCAGGCCCATATTTCCCACCTGTTCTTCATCCAGTCTGTGCATTTCCTTCTCGAATAAAGTGCGGTTATAAAGCCCCGTAAGCGTATCGTGCATACTGATGTACCTCATTTTTTCTTCGGCTGCTTTACGTTCAGCTATTTCTTCCTTCAGTTCCTCATTAGCCAGTGCCAGGTCGGCAGTACGCTCACACACCCTGGCTTCCATTTCAGCTTTTTGCTGCTGGATGGTGAGGTGGTATGCAAAGGCCCGCAGCACTGCCCTGTACATCAGCAGACTGGTTATTAAGGCGAGCAATACCAAAACTGAGCCGTTTACATAGTGGGCGGACAACCGGGTAGGGTCGGTTTGAAATTTGGATATTCCCAGCAGAAACACCAGCAGTGAAAAAGCGTAGCAAATCAGGAACTGATATGGAAGGAGTTTGACCACCGCGGCAATCGTGAAACAACCGATGAGATACACAGTAATATCACCATGGATCAACTGGTCCACACTGCTTAGGGCGGCCGACCAGCAAAGGAAAAAAAAGGCTTCCCCAATGACAATGACTTTATTTAATCTGCTTACATAATCCGGTGATCTTCGCACCGTAATAAAATAATTCAGGATATAAAAGGGCTGAACCGCCAGCAAAATCGCATACAGATAATTGCGATACAACTCGCCCGGATGGCCTTCAAAGTAGTGGGCGCCGTGATTCGGGAAATTCCATAAAAACAGCAGCACTATGCCGGCGGAAACCATAAGGACGGCGAACACGCAAAGCGATGTCAAACTTCTGTAATACTGCTCATTGGCAAAAATTTTTTGTTCTGTTTTGGAAAGCCGCGGGCTGGGTGCAAAAAAATCTTTGATAAACTTCATCATCGTTTATATTATTTCCTTACTTTGAACCCCAACGCCGGACGCTTTGCTTCCTTCTTTAACTACAAAGCCGCTTGATTCCATATAATGAATCAGTCGCCGGATATACGCATCACTGATTTCGGGCCATTCAAAGCCTAATTGGCGCAGGTACTCCACGGTAATACCGGAATCAATAACCGGAAAATTTTGCAGCCCTGGAGAATGGTTAATGCTGAAATCATTAATAATGCCTGTAAGAAGATCACGACGGTCAGGGTCGGCTTGAATTTCTTTAATTTTGTTCACATAATCATTCCGGTTCAGATTGGTAATTGGATAGCCGCATTGTTGGCAGGCCGCCGCCAGATCGGCCAAACGTATGGTCTTGTGATTAAAGACATGGAATATATGACAATTGCTCTCTTCTATCCCCGCCAGCAGCACGATGGCCCGACTGCAATAATCTACCGGGGACAGCTCTATATCCAGCGTTTGATACTCTTCCGGCGCAAAGCCCAACTGAATGATTGATCTCAGCCGATTGTAAAGAGCGTTATCTTTAATATTGGCCTGGAATTTTCCGTCCGAATAACGCCCTGCCAGAACGCCGATACGATAGATGGCGGCATTGAGACCTTTATTCATGTGATGCAGGATAAAGTCTTCAGCTTCAAACTTGCTTCTGACATAAACGTTTTCATAATAATGCTGCCCGATATAGAAATCGTTTTCAGTAAACATTGTCTGCCCCGGATTATCCACAAGGTAGTATCCCGAGACACTGGTAGTCGATATATAATGCAAGGCTTTATTTCCCTGCCGGCAAAATTCAACGATACTCCTGGTTCCGTTTACATTTACTTTCTCAAATTCTTCATAGCCGCCATAGTGCTTTACAATGGCTGCGCTGTGAATCACGGTGTTTATTTTCCGGCCAAGCTCCGCCAGTTGGCTGCTATCCAGACCCCAGCCGGGCTGCGCAATGTCCCCGGGGTAAACGTTCAACCTCTTTAGCATAGCACTATTTATTTTTCCGGGAAAGTAGAAATCCAATATCGTTTTCAGACGCCGTTCAGCTTCTTCCCGAGAGTTTCCCCTTATCAAACAATATATTTGCGCATTGGTCATCGTAAGCAAATCTCTCAACAGGTGAGAGCCCAAATAACCGGTGGCGCCAGTCAGCAGAACATTACCCAGTTTCGTCTTTTTAGAGATGAGGCGCAGATGCGGCGGATCATGTCTGCAAGGAACGGCTGCTATATCTTTGATATTGCCGTTCCATTTCACTTTCGCGCCGACTCCGCGAATCTTGTCAGACAAGTCGCGTATGGTCTGATAATGATAAAAATCCCGGGCGGTCAAATCCCAGTTAAAGGGCAGCAAGTCCACCAGTATACGTACTATTTTCAAAGAATCTCCGCCCAATTCAAAAAAATTGTCGTCGATCCCAACCCGATCAGTTTTCAGCTTGGCCGCCCATTCCCGGGCCAGTATGGTGTCAACTTCATTGCGGGGATCGCGATATATCGACGAAGAGGGAAGCGGCGTATCGGGCATGTCCAGCAAAGTCCGGCGGCAGATCTTGCCGCTTGGATTAATCGGCATTTCCTCAAGCGTAACGAATGCGGACGGAACCATATATTCAGGCAAACGCGCCGCCAAATATTGGCGCAGATTGGGCATATTCAAATCCGGCGCGGCAATCAGGTAAGCACAAAGATACTGATTACCGGCCGCATCTTTCTTAGCTACTGCGATGGCTTCGGCAACGCATCCGCTCTCGCGCAGAACATGCTCGATTTCCTCTAATTCGATCCGGTAGCCATTGACTTTGACCTGCTGATCCTTGCGCCCTGCGAAACGGAGGTTGCCGTCCCGGTCCCATTCCGCCAAATCGCCGGTTTTATACATCCTCTCCCCTGGTCTGAACGGGTTGGGCACAAATCTCTCCGCGGTTAATTCAGGACGCTGCAAATAGCCTCGGGCTACGCCTGCCCCGCCGATATACAGTTCCCCTATAAAGCCGAAAGGAAACAGGTTTAATCTTTTATCCAGAATATAGGCCTGAAAATTTGCCACCGGATGACCGATGGTAATTTCCGTGTCGTCGGTGACATCCTTAAATGTGCTGTAAACAGTGGCTTCAGTAGGCCCGTAGCCATTGAAGACCCGCGCCGAAGTATGTTTTTTCAGCCGTTCTACCAGATGTTCAGGCAGCGGTTCGCCTCCCAGAATAAAATCCGTAACGGTTTTCAAGCCGGCAAGAAACGCTTCATCTGACGTGAGCATAAGCATCCGCGAAGGAGTGGTTTGAATAATATTCACCTGTTGGGATTCAATCAATTCTTTTAGTTCGCGAGGATTCAGCTGCTGTTCTTCGTCGGCGATCACTACCGTTAGGCCTTTTACCAGCGGCAGCAGAGATTCGAAAACAAAGATATCAAAACATATCGTGGTAACCGACAGCATCGTCTTTCCGCTCAATTCAACTTCCCGCTCCATGGCGGTAAAAAAGTTAACTACCGAGTGATGTTCCACCGTTACCCCTTTGGGTTTCCCGGTAGATCCGGAGGTGTAAAGCACATAAGCCAGATCCGACGCAGTATTAACCTGGTCCAGGTTTGAATCCTGATGCGGGATGCCGGGATTTTGTTCTAAAACAATATAATCAAGATCCTTGATAAGCCCGGTTAAATGGGGCTGTGTCAACACTAGTTCCGCATCGCAGTCATCTAAAATATAATGGGTTCTTTCGGCCGGATGGGTGGGGTCCAGGGGAAGATAAGCTCCCCCTGCCTTAAGGATAGCCATCAGGCCGATGATCATCTCCAGCGACCTGTCCGTCATTAAACCGACGACGGTTCCCGGAGCTACTCCGCGTTCGCGCAGCAGCCGGGCATACTGGTTAGCCTGACGGTTCAAATCCTCGTAGCTAAGCCGGTCGCTGCCAAATACCAGAGCGGTATTTTGAGGCGTCCTCTGAACCTGTTCTTCAAACAATTGGTGGATCGTTTTATCCTGCGGATAATCGGCTTGGGTGTTATTCATTTCGTTCAACAGATAAGATCTTTCCTGGCCGGTCAAAAGGTTCAGCGCATAAATCTTTTTGGAGGGAACGTTTAAGGCGTCGGTTAGTAAACATACCAGATGATTAAAGATATTTTCTATATCTTCCTCGTTAAAAAGCGCCTTCTGGTAATCAATATCCATACATAACTGGCCGGTGTTTTCACGATCACTCACTTGAAAAAGCAGAGATTCGGAAGAACTGCCGCTGGCGTGGTGGTTCGTTTCAAAGGCAAGATTTGAACCAAAATGAGCTTTTTGATAACTCAGCATGATATCGTACAGGTTGCCGGTTATCTTGTGGCGGCTGCGTATATCCTCGAGCAATAAGTTGTAAGGATAGCGGTGGCTTCTGTACTCACGCCATTGGCCGGCGACTTGCAGGACAAATGTTTCGAAATCAAGCTCGTCATTTACCAGCAGACGTACCGGTATGGTTTCGATAAACATGCCGATGGTAGTTTTTTCTTTGTCGGTGTTTCTATTCAATAACGGGGCTCCGATTACAATATCTTCCCGGTCTAAAATTCTGTGCAGATAGATAGTTAGAAT
>DATMYB010000429.1:0-3087 GCA_035561215.1 Syntrophomonas sp.
ATATTGAACCGATATATAAAATGAATCAATGAGAGGAGTGACAAAATGGAACCTCATGCGGGCGTAATCTATGATGATGTTCAAAAATGCGTAGATGAGGTAATTGCTTACGTTGGTAAGGATATTACCTTGGCTATGTCCCTGGCACTGGGCAAGCCGGTGCGTTTATGCAATGAAATATACCGGCGGGCTAAAGAAGATCCATCTATCCATCTAAAGATTGTTACTGCTTTTCCTCTGGAAAAGCCCACGGGTAAGTCCGAATTGGAAAGAAGAGTATATAAATCACTCAATCCCAGGCTTTTCGAAGGCGTGCCCGATTTGGATTACATGTTGGATTACCGGCAGGGAAAACTTCCTAAGAATGTTGAGTCATACGAATTCTTCAGCAAAGCCGGCACTTATCTTGAGGATTCGACCGCACAGCAAAACCATTTGGCCTCTCACTATACCCATATTGTCCGGGATGGCCTCAATTTCGGCGTAAATGTTTTCGCCAACCCGCTTGCTCACCTGGATAAAGAAGATGGCAGGACTATTTATTCCATGGGCTGCAATACCGATATTATCGTTGAAGGACTAAAAGAAATAGAAAAGCGTCGCCAAAAAGGTGAAAAGTTTGCCGTTGTTGGCGAAGCTAACGCCAATATGCCCTTTATGTACGGTGATGCGGTGGTGGAAGCGGAAACCTATGATATTATCCTGCGCGGTCCTTTTTTCGATTACCAGTTGTTCGGCGCTCCCAAAGATCCAGTTTCCGTAGCCGACTATATGATCGGTATCAATGCCAGCATCCTGATCAAGGACGGCGGTACCTTGCAAGTTGGGATCGGCGCGCTGGGCGACGCCATTGTGTCCGGTTTGGTTATGCGCAATGATCATAACGATCTCTATCAGGGTCTGCTGGAGAAAACCGGCATTAAAAAACGCTATGAGCGCCTTATCAATGAATGGGGCGGGACCGGCGTGTTCGAGCAAGGTCTTTACGGATCGTCGGAAATGTTTGTAGATGCTTTCATGCAATTGTACAAAAACAAGATCTTGAAACGTAAAGTATTTGACAGCGTTCCCATAATGAAATTAATCAATGCCGGACACCTGGCGGAGGATCATATTCCGGAGGACATCATCGATCGCTTGCTGGAGATAAAAGGGATTAGGACTCCACTAAGTGAAGAAGACTTTAAGTTCTTAACTGAATTTGGGATTCTGCGCAGTGGTTTGGAGTTTAAAGATAATATGATTTACGACGGTGAGGTTTCTTATTCTGCCGACTTGAGCGACGAAAAAGCCAAGGCTGAAATAAGGAAACTGCTGGGACAGAAGCTGCTCAAGGGTACAATTATTCAAGGCGCTTTCTTTGTAGGGCCCAAATCATTCTACCAGGCTTTGAATGATATGAGCGAAGAAGAGCGCCAGCAATTCTGCATGTCGGGAGTAGAGAAAGTCAATCAACTGTACGGCGATGAAGAGTTGCGTGCTTTACAAAGACAAGACGGACGTTTTATAAATACGGGCATGTTTGCAACGCTGCTGGGAGCCATTGCTTCCGACCAGTTGGAAGACGGCAGGATTGTCAGCGGTGTCGGCGGGCAATACAATTTTGTAGCCATGGGGCATGCGTTGCCAGACGCCCGGGTCGTCATCATCCTTAGAAGCACCAAAGGGTCCGGACGGTCGCTGCGTTCCAATATTAAGTTCAATTATGGTCATTGCACTTTGCCCAAACATTTAAAGGACATCATCGTAACAGAATATGGGATCGCCGATGTGCGCGGCAAGCCTGACAAACAAGTCATTGCGGAAATATTAAATATTACCGACTCCCGCTTTCAGCAGGAGCTGCTGGCCAAAGCCAAAAAATCCGGCAAGATCCCGGTGGATTATGAGATCCCGGAAGAATACCGGCATAATACTCCGGAAAAGCTCAAAGCGATATTGGCTCCTTATCAAGCCCAGGGATATTTCCCACCGTTTCCCTTCGGGACCGATCTTACTCCGGATGATATCGCCCTGGCCGGTTCTTTGAAGGGGCTTAAGGCGCTCAGCAAGGGATATCCGATGAAACTGGCCCAAGGCATGTTGACGGAATTATTTCGCCCGATTCCCAAGGGAGCGCAGCCCTATCTGAAAACCATGGAGTTGGATAAACCGGCGGGTACCAAGGAGCGTCTTTACAGGAAAATGGTGGTGTTGGCGCTACGCAACAACGGCTGTCTGCAAAAACGTGATCGTACTACCGGTATCATATCTAATCAGCATCCGACGCCAATGCAGTCGGAAAAAAATTGATCCATAAGCCAGGCCATGCCGTCCAAAAAGCGGTATGGCCTGATCATTATTATGCCTGGCAGGAGCGCCTTCCCCAAAATGATAGTCCCGGCGCGAGTACACGGCGCCAAAAACTTCCATAATCACCTCGATCCCCTCGCGGGCAGAAGCCGGAGGCAAGCTGTTGGTTTGACTTAGGGATAGACACCTGCTCATTGTGCGCAAAGCAAGAAACGCAGGAGCGGCTATACATAGAAGGCCAGCAAATAAACGGTGGCAATTATAATCGACACCAGCATTAAAGGAAACGCAATTTTCATATAGCCCAGGAACGTCAAAGGATAACCTTCCCGGGCGGCGATACCCGATACGATAACGTTGGCGGAAGCGCCGATGATGGTACCGTTGCCCCCCAAACATGCTCCCAGAGACAGCGCCCACCATAAGGGCATGATATTCATGTGTCCGATCTGTCCCATCTCCTGGATGAGGGGAATAAAAGTGGCCACAAAGGGGATGTTGTCAATGAAGGCTGAGGCAATCGCCGAAAACCATAAGATAAAGATAGTAGATAAAGTAACGTTCCCCCGGGTTAAATAAACCGCCTGGCGGGCCATGCTTTCAATAATGCCTACTTTTTCCAGTCCGCCTACCAGAATAAACAGGCCCACAAAGAAGAACAGGGTCGCCCATTCCACCGATAGCAGCGCTTCTTCCGGGTTTTCACGGGTCACCAGCATCAGCAGGGCGGCGCCGGTAATGGCTATGGTGGCGGATTCCAGTCCCAGATACTGATGGGTGACAAATCCGATAATA
>DATMYB010000430.1:0-6753 GCA_035561215.1 Syntrophomonas sp.
ATTTTTAGCTAAAAATATCCCTCGGTGAAGGAGAAATTAGAACCAGTACTCTGTCAACCCTAAGTCCGCATATCATTTGTCGAGGGAAATTGCTGCAGGGCAAGGCGGAGGATTGAGCAATACTGGACGTATTGCGATTGACGACAACGCAGCCATGCAGTAATTTAACCGACAAGGAAATGTGGAATTAGGCTTGACAGAGTACCAGATCAGGATGCACAAACCTGCCAATTTAACCGGCAACCAATTAGTAGAGGAGAGTGAAAAAATGATTACAAAAAACATTTGTGTAATTGGCGCTGGACTGATGGGCCAGCAAGTTGCATTGCAGACGGCGGTGAGCGGATTTGAGGCCAGTTGCGTGGAAATCAATCCGGAAGCCTTGAACAAGGCCCGGTCTTTTGCGGAGAAATGGCTGCAAGGGCGGGTTGACAAAAATGTCCTAACCCCGGAAGCCGCACAGCAAATCAAAGACCGTCTTCTTTTTTCCGGCAAGCTTGAAGAAGCCGCCCCCAAAGCGGATCTGGTCATTGAAGCGGTCATTGAAGACCTGGGCGTCAAGCGCGAACTTTTTGCCCGGCTTGATCAAATTTGCCCTGCCCATACCATCCTTACCACCAACAGTTCCTACATAGTCAGTTCTAAAATCGCCGACGCTACCAATCGCCCCGAAAAAGTTCTCAATATGCACTTCTTCAACCCGGCGCTGGTCATGAAGCTGGTGGAGGTGGTGCAGGGCAGTCATGTGGCGGAAGCAACCGTCCAGGAAGTGCTGGAAGTGAGCCGCGCCCTGAATAAAGTTCCTACCTTAGTTAAAAAAGAGATTTACGGGTTTGTCTGCAACCGTATTTTCAGCGCCATCACTCATGAAGCCTGCTATCTGCTGGATCAGGGCATCGCTTCCATAGAAGACATCGACAACGCCATCAGAAATGGACTCGGCCACCCCATGGGTCCGCTGCAGCTGCTGGACATGACCGGCATTGATCTGGAGTACAAAGTCAGCATGGATCGTTATCTTGAAACCGGCAATGTAGCCGACAAACCCAGCCCGGCCATCGTGGAGCGGTATGCTTTGGGTCAATACGGACGCAAAACCGGTAAAGGCTTTTACCAGTATTGATATCCGCCGGAGGGAATGAGGGTGATTTATGCCGAACAATATTTTGGTTACGATCAATGATAACATCGCCTTGATAACATTGAACCGCCCTGAAGTTTACAATACTTTGGACCATGATACGATCGAAGAACTGGAGAGCATTTTTATTCAACTGGAATCAAACGCCGGCGTACGGGCGGTGGTGTTGACCGGCGGCAAGAACTTTGCCGCCGGCGCCGACATCAAAGACATGATGGAATGCAGCCCGGAACAGGCACGGGCTTATTCCTTCCGCAATTATTTCAGCCGCATCGAAGCTTTTTCCAAACCGGTGGTAGCTGCCATTTCAGGATTTGCTCTGGGAGGCGGACTGGAACTGGCGCTGGTCTGTGATTGGCGCATCGCCGACAGCAGCGCCAAGTTCGGCATGCCGGAAATTAATCTGGGTATTTTCCCCGGCGCCGGGGGAACACTGCGTCTGCCCCGTCTCATCGGCAGCGCCCGCGCCAAGGAAATGGTCTTCAGCGGCGCTCCCATTAAGGCCGACCAAGCGCTGCAATACGGTTTGATAAACAAAATCGCCGATGATGCTTTGGAAGAAGCCATGCATGTCGCCGCTATGCTGGCCGGCAAACCGCCCGTGGCGCTCAAACTGGCCAAGCAGTGCATCAATCAAGCCTTTGATATGGAAGGACTAAAGGCAATCGAATTCGAATCCATCGGGTTTGCCAACTGTTTCGCCACCCATGATCAGCGGGAAGGTATGAAAGCCTTTACCGAGAAACGGAAACCGGAATTCAGCGGAAATTAATTATAAGGAAGGAGCAAAAATATGCATGAAGTAGTCATTGTTGCCGCAGCCAGAACTGCGGTCGGTGATTTTCAAGGCTCCCTGGAGAGCTTGAAAGGCCATGATCTGGGGGTAATCGCCCTCCAAGGAGCAATCGAAAAATACGGTGTCGATCCCGCCGCCATTGAGGAAGTAATCGGCGGCCAGTGTAACCAGTACGGCTCTCCCGGCAACTCTGCCCGCTGGGTAACCTTGAAATCCGGGCTGCCGGTTGAAGCTGTTTCCACTACCGTACATCAGCAGTGCCCCTCCTCCATGCGGGCCGCCGATATCCTTTCCCAGGAAATCATGCTGGGACGAGTCGACGCAGCCGCCGCGGTGGGTTACGAAAGTATGTCCAACGCCCCTTATCTGCTGATGGACGCCCGGAAGGGCTACCGTCTCAATGACGGTGAGCGGGTGCGGGACAGTCTGATGGTAGGCGGATTGATTTGTCCTTTTGAGGGCTACCACATGGGCATTACCGCGGAAAATATCGCGGAAATGTATGGCATTACCCGCGAGCAGCAGGACGAATACGCGCTGCTCAGCCACCAGCGCGCTTGCCAGGCCATCGCCGACGGATTATTCAAAGATGAAATCGTCCCTGTCGAAGTCAAAGTTAAAAAAGGCATTAAAATCTTCGATACCGACGAGCATCCCAACCCCAATACGAATCTGGAATCACTGGCAAAATTGAAGCCGGCTTTTAAGAAAGACGGCGGCACGGTCACCGCCGGTAACGCCTCCGGCCTCAATGACGGCGGTGCGGCGATTATTTTGATGTCGGCAGAAAAAGCCAAAGAATTGCATATGAAACCGCTGGCCAAAGTGGTCTCTTCCGCCTCCGGTTCGGTAGAACCGCGCATCATGGGCATGGGGCCCGTGCCGGCCACCATGCGGGCGCTGAAGTTTGCCGGTCTGACCTTGAACGATATCGATTACTGGGAACTGAACGAAGCTTTCGCCGCCCAAGCGCTGGGCTGCATCCAGGAGCTGTCGCTTCCTCTGGATCGGGTTAACGCCGTTGGGTCCGGTATTTCCATCGGCCATCCGGTCGGCATGACCGGCGTACGCATCATCATCGCCGCCATCAATGAATTAACTCGCCGGGGCGGCAAATATGCCTGCGCCACCATGTGCGCCAGCGGCGGTCCCGCCTGTGCATTTATTATAGAACGCCTATAATCTTTTAACCGCTCTCCCAATTTCGCGTTCGCGCTGGCGCGAAATCGGGAAAATTTATACGGCAAGGGAAGCTGTTAATCTAAATGGTAAAGTGATTGATGCGCCAGCCGCATTTAGATTTGCTCAGGCGACACAATCGTTCCGGTTCGCTTACTGTTAAGCAAAAACGTCGATTTACCAAGCGAATGCGAACAAACATCAGCAGTGGTAATCCAGCAACAGGCATAGAAGTTTTTGAAAAACGTAAGTCGATTATACCCGGAAACAACTTGGGTACACCGTGTTCGCAAACACGGAAAAAATAAGGGTAGGGGGTATAATAGATTGAAAACTTATTGGGATGAATACAAACGTAAATTAATAACTGCCGAACAAGCGGCGCAACTGGTTCAAACCGGTGACATTATTGAGCTCGGCATGTTCGCAACCAAACCGGTTGCTTTCGACGCCGCCTTAGCTCAACGGGCGGGCGAACCTGATCTTTATGTTCCCATTCGTGGTACCGGCGGAGTACTGCCCGTTCCCGAGGTGGTTAAGGCGGATCCTCAACAGCAAACCTTCCAATATTTTAGCTGGTTTTGTACAGCTCTGGATCGCAAACTCAGTGATTTCGGGCTGCTGAACCATATTCCCATGCATTATCATGAAGCTACCGGATGCGCCACCTTCCCTCGGGAAAGAATCCACGGGAATTTTTGGGTTGCCCAAACCACGCCCATGGATGAACATGGCTGCTTTAATTTTGGGCTGGGATGTTCACATAACCGCGCGGTGGCATTAAATGCCCGGGTGGCGGTGGTGGAAGTCAATCAGAACATGCCTTTTTGTCCGGGAGGAAATGATGAGTATGTACATATCAGCGAAATAGATTACGTTATAGAAGGATCAAACCAGCCTATTTTTACCACCCCCCCGGCGGCAGCGCCAACCCCGGAAGAAACCAGGATCGCCCGGCTTATCCTGGAAGAAATTCCTGACGGGGCTTGTATGCAATTGGGTATAGGCGCTATGCCTAACCTGCTGGGCCACATGATCGCAGATTCAGACCTTCGCAATTTAGGCGTACAAAGCGAAATGTTCTGTGACGCCTTCGTGGAAATGTACGAAAAAGGCAAGATAACCAATAGAGCTAAGGCCTACGACTTTAATAAAAGCACTTATTCCTTCTGTCTCGGCACCCAGGATACCTATGACTTTCTCAATCATAACCCGCGTTGCGGCGCGTGCGCGGTCGAATATACCAATCTGCCGGCCAACATTGCCAGACATGATAATGTTATTTCTATTAATAACATCCTGGAGGCGGATTTGTTCTCTCAAGTCTGCTCCGAGTCATCCGGCATCCGGCAGATTTCCGGCAGCGGAGGACAAGTGGACTTTGTAGACGGAGCGTTTCACTCCAAAGGCGGTAAAAGTTTCTTAGCCTTCACTTCAACTTACCGGGATAAAGAAGGTAATCTGCAATCCCGCATTAAGCCTTTGCTTACACCCGGAGCGATTATTACCGTACCCCGAGCCTCAGTTCACTGGCTGGTTACCGAAAACGGTAAGGTCAACATGAAAAACTTATCCATATGGGGCCGGGCCGAAGCAATGGTAAGTCTGGCGCATCCCGATTTTCAGGATGACTTGATTAAAGCGGCTCAGGAAATGAAGATTTGGTCGCGCAGCAACAAGCTTAGGTTTTAATTTACATTTAATTGACTTAATATTTTGATTTCGCTAATATTGGGGAGGTTAATTTATGGCTAGCAATTTTATTTTTCCCAATCGTGATTTGAAATTTATACTCAAGGAATGGCTGGACATTGAGAAACTGCTAGGATTCGAAAAGTTTTGCAATTATTACAGCCTGGACGATGTTGACGTAATTCTGGATCAGGGACTAAAGATCGTTGCCGAACAGGTGGCGCCCACCAATAACGACGGCGATACCCTCCAATGCCATTTTGAGAACGAGGTCGTAACCGTGCCGGCCTCTTTCCATCCGGTGTATAAATTCTTGAACTCGGAAGGGTGGGGCATATCCAATTTGATGGAGGAAAGCGAAGGCACGCTGCCCCAGGTGCTCTATTCATCCTTTATTGAAATGATTACCGCCGCCAATCCCGCCTTTATTCCCTATCTTAATTTAAGCGGCGGCGCTTTGGAATTGATCCAATCCTACGGCCGGGAACAAGATAAGCAGACTTTTCTCCCGCCTTTGTGCAGCGGCGAATGGAGCGGCACCATGTGTCTTACTGAAGCCGGCGGGGGCTCCGATGTGGGCGACATTTTATCCAAAGCCTATCCTACCGGTGAACCGGGGGTTTACAAGATCAAGGGTTCTAAAGTATTTATCACCGCCGGCGATCATGATATCTGCTCCAATATTATTCATATGGTGCTGGCCAGAATTGAAGGCTGCCGCTCCGGCACCAAAGGCTTGTCTTTATTCATCGTACCTAAAATCTGGGTTAACGACGACAGCAGCCTGGGAGAACCCAATGACGTCATCACCGTGGGCATCGAGCACAAAATGGGGCTCAAAGGTTCTTCCACCGCCACCCTGAATTTCGGTGAGAACAACAACTGCCGCGGCATATTAATCGGTGAACCGACCGATGACGGCACCGGCCAGGGAATGGCCCAGATGTTCCAGATGATGAACGGAGCCCGGATGGATACCGGCATGGCCGGCTATACCGTCGCTGCCCAAGCCTATTATAATGCCGTCGAGTACGCCAAAAACCGCGTTCAGGGCCGGGCTTACAGCGATCCCAAAGGACCTCGGGTGCCCATCATCCAGCATGCCGATATTCGCAGAATTTTATTGCATATTAAATCCACTACCGAGGCCATGCGGGCTATGGCCTTTAAAACCTATTATTATTTCGATGTCAGCCGGCACAGCCCCGACGCTGCGGAACGCCAAGCGGCCAGCGACCGTATTGAGGTATTCACACCGTTGGTCAAAGCCTATCCCACCGATTTAGCCTGGCCGCTGATCGGCGACGCGATTCAAGTTTTCGGCGGCTATGGCTTTTCCGAGGAATATCCCATGGCCCACTTCGCCCGGGACAGTAAAATTTATTCCTTGTGGGAAGGTACCAACTTTATTCAATCTCAGGACCTGGTGGGACGGAAATGGACGCTGAACGGCGGACGGCTGTTCCTGGATTGGCTGGATGAGCTGGAAGCCACGCTGCATTCCAGCAAAGACCGTACGGAATTCTCGGTTGAATACGCTATTTTAGAGGAAGCTTTTGCTTCCTATAAACGCATCAAGGCCACTATGGACGAATTCAGCCGGCAGGGTAAAGGCGAGATGCTGATGCTGTATGCCACCCGCATTTTACATGCCACTTCCCAGTTATGCTGCGGCACCATGCTTCTGGATCAGGCGGCAGTGGCTGCGGATAAAATCAGCGAACTGGGCCGAAACCACTGGGACTGCGACTTTTATCAGGGCAAAATTGACGGCGCCCGCTTTTATATTAAAAATACCGTACCCGGTATTATGCAGTTGGAGATGATTCTAAAATATTGCGATGACTCCGCCTTGCTGATTCCGGAAGCATCTTTCGGCTTATAAATATCGTCGTGCCCACCATGCTGCAGACTTTGTTCTACAGCTTAGAATACCGTATAAAAC
>DATMYB010000431.1:0-2711 GCA_035561215.1 Syntrophomonas sp.
GTTTATGACCGCCTCTTTGAGTTGATGAAGAAGAGGGATATCACAATATACCGATTGCGCAAGGATGGGGTAGTTGGTACGGCGACGCTTGATAAAATGCGCAAAGGAGAAGGGCATGTGGATACAAGGTCAATCGAAAGCCTGTGTGCCTATCTATGCTGCCAGCCCGGCGACTTGATGGAGTATGTGCCAGACTAAAAAAGTACCGCTGCCTTGGACTAGCATCCGGGGCAGCGGCTTTATGCTATTGTTCCGAGAAATCCAACAGGGTGTATAATGTGGTCTCCCTTAGCGTCCAGGTCAAGCTCCGGATGGACGAGTTAAATGTTCCCGTGACACTATGAGTTGCACTATCCTCTGCATTCATTGAAAATAGTACAAACATCCGTTCCTTGGTAAGGATGAGGTCCCCGGTCCGAATCCGGGTATCAGCTCCATAAGAGAACCCCGTAGCCGCAATGGTTACGGGGTTTTTATCTTTCCTTTATGGGGGAGGAAAACGGCTTTGGGGGTTTATCTGGGGTTTATTTCTGCGAAAACTCATAGAGAATGTACGAAACACAAAGCGGCTGGGGGTTTATTGCGCTTGCCATATGATAAAGATGCCGGGATTGAAGTTGCATTTCTAAATTTTTTCAGGTACAATAAAAGCGCATAATGTCCTTGGTTTGACGGTCGGGCCTGTGCATATTGCCCCCGGAGGTCGCAACTCCGGGGGCGGAATTTTTATTTTAGCTCATGGCGAACCAAATGCCTCCGGTTCCATCATACTTTGCCCCAAACACGAGTTTTGGGGCAGTATCAGTTTTATCCACCAAATAAACGCTATACCCTTCAAGTGTGCCTCCCTGATAGAGCGATCCGCTGAATGTAGGGCTTGGAGCAACAGTAAAAGTGGATGCGTATTCCGCATTTGTGGAACTGTATGGTGTAAAATCATAGCCAGAGAAAGAAACCGATTTTTCACCATCGATGGAATCTAAAGATAGATGTATTTTAACAAGAACATACTCCTTCCCAGCCTCAGGCGCACTATTAAACATATTGGCGTCTTTAATCTTATTCCAAGCTGCGTCACCGCGTAGCGAGTCAACAATAATCGCAGATGCAGTATAGTTACCAGAGTAGCTATCTACAGTAACGGATTGCGCGGTCCCGACAGGGGCAGGGTTTGTGCGGCTATACGTTCCCGTGGGAGTAGAAGGCATAGAAGGTGTAGATACAGGCGCACCGGAAGTTAGGATGACAGTCTGTGTTGCCGCGTCCCACGACACGCCAAGACCGAGAGCATTAGCGATACCGCGTACGGGGAGATAAGTAGTTCCAGAAATTGCGAACGGCTCCACAACATTTCCATTTGCGTCGGTGGGCGTGATCGGTTTCCCATTTAGCGTTATGTTAATGCCTGTATAGTCCAGATTTACCGTCCTCTGCCCCACCGTCGCCGCTGCTGTACCTATCAGCCCCATCAACAGCACCATAGCCAACATTCCAGATACAAATCCCTTTGCCCGTTCCTTTATCATCACAATCCCTCACTTAGTCATTTGTCGCAATAAACTTAATGTCCTTCCCGCGCCAAAAATCCGGAGTAAAGGATATTTCAATCTCTTTCCAATCCTTCGAAACCTCATATCCAATTGCGCCTGCCATTTTCTTTCCAGCTGCGATACTTCCGTCCAACTGCTTTGCATCGCTTTCAATCTGTGCCCCTAAACTAATACTTGTACTATAGTCATCAACATATGTTTCAAATGAAAGTAAGGAACTTACGTTAATATCATTGCTCGAATTATTTTCAATGTTAAACGAACAAAGGATGAATACGTTCCCGTCTTTTGGTTTATTAAAGTCACTCCCGTTGCTCTCCTCAATGCCTGTTAGCGTTACGACGATATCACTGAGAGACACTTGCTCGCCTACTCCAAAAGTCTCCTTGGCGGGCGTTGTAGGTGAGGGCGGGACGCTTGTGGAAACAGAAGGAGATTGGGAGGTCGATGGCCCATCGCCCCCGACTTTCTGCGGCCCATCATCTTTTGTCGTGAGAGCGCCAATAATCCCAATTATCAAAATACCAACAAGAATATACCACCACTTAAATTTTTTTACCTTTGCCCCGCAGTTTGGACAGACCTTGGCTGATTTCGCGATTTCCTGTCCACACGCTTTACATACGGTCATGTTTTTCTGCCTGATTTTGATTTCCATGAGTTACCCCTCCTTATATATTTCCGCCCTCTGACGGCTAGGATACACCATGTAGCACCCCTTATCTTTTTCAGTGTGCGTACCTCCCAGAAAGCAATTTACCAAAGTATACCACATCCCCGTGTCCATGCATAGAGCAAAAGAACCCCCATCGCTAGGAATAATCCGGGCGGTGGGGGCTTTTTGTTTCTATTGCCCCACCGAAGGGGTGGACATCCTCATTGGCCAGAGTAAATGAAGATTGCCCCCTGGTGGTGGCGTTTTGGCATTACTCATCCGGGAAGTGCTTGTTTATTCGGTTTATCATAGTGCAAAGGGATAAATCAAATAACTCTTTATAGTCATGCCAAATTACTGTCCTGCTGTCTGCACCTACTATAATACAAAATGATCCCCCAATATCACGTGTTCTAGGTGCAGTTTCCTTTGTCAGAAGAACACCATCTCTTATCGCAAAAAGATGGAAAAAACTATTATAATATTTGGGGACTGTCCTCTGTTCA
>DATMYB010000432.1:0-2104 GCA_035561215.1 Syntrophomonas sp.
ACTCCGGCCGCCTGCCACAGAAAGAAAAAAGTCGAGACGTGGTGGCAGCTTACCAACAGGGAAATTGCACGACTGGAAAACATGGACGAAGGCTATGTTGCCGTCATATTATACAGGGCTATAAGAAAACTAAGGAATTGGATGCAGATCTCCTGCCAATAATTTTCAAAAAATTTATTTTCTTTATGTGTTCCAGAGTCAAATGAACTGTGCTATAATGATTTTTAATTATTTTTATGCGGCATAGCCGCATAACGGCATCGGTTGACAAAGTTCGGCGCGGTTTGCAAACCAATGCTAAAGAGAGGCAAAAAATAATGATCATATATACTTATAAGACAAACGGGACCTGCTCCTCGCACATTCAGCTGGAGATGGAAGGAAATGTTCTTAAGAAAGTGAATTTTATCGATGGCTGCGACGGTAACGCCCAGGGGATCGCCCGACTGACGGAAGGCATGACCGTTGAAGAGATCAAGGAACGTCTGTCGGGGATCCGATGTGAAGGTAAACCCACCTCCTGCCCTGATCAGCTGGCAAAAGCGGTGGATGAAGCGTTTCACATCCAAAAGTAAAACATAGCTAAAAAGCGGCAGCTTGCCGCTTTTTGAATTATTGTTAATATATATTATTTCTTGTTTTTGCTCTGGGGTTCTGGCTTTTGAGGTTCCGGCTTTTCCCTTACGTAAATCAGCTTGTTGTTGGAACCGTTAATGCGCTCCGATTTGATTTCAAACAGGTCCAGGGATTTGATAAACGGGGTGAATTTGCTGAAGCCGAAATTCCTGACGTCAAAGTCGGGATACCGTTTCTGCAGCTTGTTGCCGATATCCCCGATGAAAATCCACTCGTCTTCATCGGTATTCTCCTGGGCAATGGTGGTGATGGCCTTCTTTATGGTATCCAGGTTTGTCATCACCTCTTCCTCCTGCTCTACCGTCACCGCCGCAGCCGGAGCCTCCGCAGGCTGTTCCGCCTTTTGTGCCAGCAGATCGAGGTATTTGAATTTATTGCATGCGGCGATGAACGCTTTCGGCGTCTTGCTTTCCCCCATCCCCACAACATCCATGCCCGACTCCCTCAGCCTGGAAGCAAGCCTGGTAAAGTCGCTGTCGCTGGTCACGAGGCAAAAACCCTCCACGTTGCCAGAATAAAGGATGTCCATAGCGTCGATGATCATCGCCGAATCCGTGGCGTTTTTCCCGTAAGTATATCCGTATTGCTGGATCGGGGTGATGGAGTGTTCCAGCAGCACGCTTTTCCAGGATGCAAAAGTCGGTCTGGTCCAGTCTCCGTAGATCCGCTTGTAGGTCGCGATCCCGTCGTTTGATATTTCATCCAGAATAATCTTTACATATTTATCTGATATATTGTCTGCATCGATCAGTACCGCATACCGTTTGTCGTTGTTCATTTCTCCCACACTCCTCTTTGGTTATTTCTCCCTGTTCAAATAATCAGGGCAATCAATTGATCCGGTGTGTCGATAATCTGGCCCGCGCCGGCTTTCTCAAGCGTTTCCCTGGAACGGTAGCCCCAGGTGACCCCTACGCCGTCGATACCCGCATTTTTGGCGGTCAGTATATCCGTATCGGAATCTCCTATATAAATTGTCTTCTCCTTTTCGGCGCCCAGCTGTTTCATGGCTTCATAAATATTGTCCGGTTCCGGCTTTTTCTTCCTGTCGATATTATCGCCGATGGCGGCGCCGATAATTCCCTGAAAATAAAGCCTGCAGACTTCTTTTGTGGCCTCGTCCGGCTTGTTGGACACCACGCCTGTTTTTATTCCCATCTCTTTCAGCTTTTTCAGCAAAGCGGGGATGCCTTCATAAGGTCTGGTCTTGTTCTGTATATTTTCGGCATAGATTGTCCGAAACAGCGAGAGGCAGCGGAGGATTTCCGTCTCCGACGCGCCGGGTGGAAGCGAGCGTGTCAGCAGCAGCTTTGCCCCGTCGCCGATAAACGTCATGACTTCCTCGTTTGTCCTCTGTGGATAGCCCTCCCTTGCCATGACTGCGTTTATGCTGTCGGCCAGGTCTTCCAATGTGTTCAGTAAGGTTCCGTCGAGGTCAAAAAGTACGGTATTGTATTTCATTTTTAAG
>DATMYB010000433.1:0-2959 GCA_035561215.1 Syntrophomonas sp.
GGTAAAAAATTGTTCTTTATTGTGCACGTTCACAATTATTTTGCAAATGTGCAGGCTCAACAATTTTCGGAACAATTTACTTTGGATATTGTGCCGGCGCACAAAAAACAAGGACTAATTGTATAATCAATGAAAAGAGGAAGCGCTGTGGAAATTAAACAAATTTTGGAACAGTTGCAGAATTATCAGCCCAAGGTTCTAGCGGAAACGAAAACAACCTGTTTTATCCATGCTTATAAAATAATTAAACCCGGTCAGAAAAATTTTAATCCCGCCTGCATTTATGTAGGATACGTTTCCGAGCTTACGGAGGCGCCAGGCCCCGATTCTTCGTACAACTTAATTTGTATTGAGGATGCCCCGCTGCCGCAGACATATCTAAACGAAAACGCCGAAAATAATTTATTTCTGATACCTTCCAGCACCATGCGAGACGATCTGCTGAACAGCGTAGCGGATATCATGGACGAAGAAGCAACCCTGATCAGCGGTATGCGCCGGATTTTGGACGCACTGTACGCTAACCGGGGCTTACAGAATCTGGTGGATGTCGCTTCAGAAATTTTCGAAAACCCGATCATTATCTCCGATACCGCTTATAAGTTTCTTGCCAGAACACAAAAAACAGTATTTGAGGATTCAGCATTGGAAGAGGAAAAAGAACTTGGTTATATTAACGAAACGAATATGGCATCCCTAAAACAGTATATGATCTTTGAAAGGGCACACCAGACCAATGAGATCGTTTCCGCTAAACGGCCTGGAACAGACGAAACCTGGATGTTTCATTCTGTTAAAATCCACGACATCACGGTTGCGGACATCGCCATTGTCGATAACAACCGTCCGTTCCGGGAAACCGATCATGAGCTTCTTTACCGTTTCAGCGAAATGGCAGCCATTGAAATGGAAAAAAATGATTTCTTTGAAAGTAATAAAGGTGTGATGTTCAACTACTTTTTAGCCGACCTTCTCAGCGGCAAATTGAAAAGCCCAAAGGCAGTTGAGCAACGAAGCCGTTATCTGAATTGGAAATTCTTTGCCTGGTTTCAGGTAGTCGCAGTCATCGACCATCGTGAAGCGCTTTTTGGCAACAAGGTGCAGCAGATAGGAGCACTGATTCGTAAGATCGTTCCTGACTGCCACTGGACATTCTTTGAGAAAAACCTTGTGGTTTTAGTCAGCCGTCCGAATTATGAAATATTGAAGCCCAAAGAGATGGAGTCATTGGAGGATTATTTGCGGGATAATGGACTTTCAGCCGGTTTCAGCAACTCTTTTTCCGATATCATGGATGCGCTGCGTTTTTATAAACAAGCTCTCCGGGCTGTAGAAACAGGGGTTTTTGTTTCCCGAGGCCGCGGCGTTTTTCATTATTCCGATATGATGGTTTTCTATGCCGCCAAAAGTCTTGCCAAGCACGATAATTTGGAGGAGTTTTGCCCTGCTGCGGTGACAACGCTTCAGGACTACGACGCCAGGCATGGTACACTGTTATTGGAAACGTTGGAGAAATATTTGCTTTATGTGGGAAATCCAGTGGCAGCCGCTAAGGCCC
Source organism: Syntrophomonas sp. (assembly GCA_035561215.1). Taxonomy (GTDB): domain Bacteria; phylum Bacillota; class Syntrophomonadia; order Syntrophomonadales; family Syntrophomonadaceae; genus Syntrophomonas_B. Next base: position 1,559 of record DATMYB010000433.1, read on the forward strand.
TTAACATTCATCGGAACACACTTCTATACCGCATAAACAAAATCAAAGAATTGGCGCAAATCGACTTGGATAACGGCGACGAACGACTGAAGATCCAGCTCTATCTTAAGTTTCTGGAATATCAGAAAGGCGGCTGGTAAGATGTAGTTTTCCTAGTGTACTGTATCATTCACTTTTGGATAAAGGACGCAGGATAAATTTTCAGTCTGCAAGGGGTCGTCGCTCAGCATAGCCGTAGCTATGGTGAGCGACGGCAACATAGCAGATGGAAATTGAGACCAGTCATTTGCCGAAATGTGAGTGATACAGTACACTAATTATGCAAATTAAAGCCACGTCTCTCCAATCGAAAGACGTGGCCGGGCTGGCTTAGCAACATAAATGCACCTGAAAGTCTGCGTCGTCCAAAGGTTCAGGTAATCCGCCGAGGATAATTTTTGCAGGGCAAGGCGGAAAAGTCAGCAATACTGACCATATTGCGATGACAACACCGAAGTCCTGCACCTAGCAGTAATTTGACCGGCGGTAAACAAAGGTTTAGGTGACGCAGATGCTGTTTAAAATCCCATCATTACTTCCCCTTAAAAACCGGCTTGCGTTTTTCCGCAAAGGCCTGACAGCCTTCCTTGAAATCGTCGGAGCTCCAGCATAATACCTGATTGAGAGCCTCCAGTTCGCACTGCTGATAAAAATCATTCTTTAATGAGGCCCGCAGCAATTTTTTATCCAGACCGACGGTTATCAGCGGCTGGTGAATTATTTTTTCCGCCCACTCCAGGGCGGTCTTCATCAGTTCGTCATGGGGAACCACTTTATTTACCAAACCCAGTTGATCGGCTTCCTTGACATCCAGAATCTTGCCGAACCAGAGCAGTTCGGCCGCTTTATGATAGCCTACTTTCCGGGTCAAAAAATACGATGCGCCGCTGTCCGGGGCGAAAGCCAGCTGCATAAAGGTAAAGCCAAACCGCGCCTGCTCGGAGGCGATAATCAAATCGCAGGCCATGCAAGAGGCCAGAGCAGCTCCGGCCACGACTCCGTTCACTGCCGCGATAACCGGTTTTTCAACTTCATAAATGGCTTTTACGATGCTGGTGGACATGTCGTAAGTATTTTTGGAATTGATGGGCGATGTCATTTTATACAGGGTGGATATATCGCCGCCGCTGGACCAGCCTTTGCCGGCTCCGGTGATAATCAAAAGTTTGATATCGTCCCTCTCGCCTACCAGTTTGCAGGCGGCCGGCACATCCTCGCAAAGCTGTTCAGTAACTGAATTCAGTTGCTCCGGCCGGTTAAAGGTCAGTATGGCAATGCCGTTATCCATAATATCCAGTTTTATTGTTTCCCAATCCACAGTCAAAACCCACCTTTCAAAAATTTTTACGTACTCCTATATTA
>DATMYB010000434.1:0-6285 GCA_035561215.1 Syntrophomonas sp.
GGATACCGCCCCCAGTTCTACTTCCGCACGACAGACGTAACCGGAATAATCAATCTGCCGGAAGGAGTAGAGATGGTAATGCCAGGAGACAACATAGACATGACCATCGATCTGATCACACCGATAGCGATAGAAGAAGGACTGAGATTCGCCATCCGAGAAGGCGGTCGCACGGTAGGATCCGGCGTCGTTATCAGCATCGAGCAATAAACGTAAATAATTCACTCATGAGGGACAGGGGCTGGAAGGGCCTCTGTCCCCAAACGCGAGGATGCGTGTAAGAATGAGCCCAGCTAAGGAGGTTTAATAAGAGTGAGTGGCCAGCAAAAAGTTAGAATCCGTTTAAAAGCTTTTGATCACAAATTATTGGATCAATCATCCCAGAAAATCGTTGAGACCGCCAAAAAAAATGGAGCTGTAGTGTCCGGTCCTATTCCGCTGCCGACCGAGAAAATTATTTATACGATCCTGCGGTCGCCCCATGTTAATAAGGATTCCCGGGAACAGTTCGAAATGCGTACCCATAAGAGACTCATAGACATACTGGATCCTAATCCGAAAACGATCGATGCTCTGATGCACCTGGATTTACCTTCCGGCGTAGACATAGAGATAAAATTGTAGGTGAGGAACCGGTGCTGCAAGGTCAGTGGGTGAAATGACCTTAAGGCAGTAAATTCCCGGATTGATAAAGAGGCGATGTTGGAGTACCCGCTTCCAACCACTCGCTATAATTCTGAGCCAGGAGGTAAATGAAGGTGACAAGTAAACTTAGTAAAGCCCTGATGGGAACAAAAATAGGTATGACCCAGATATTCGATGAAAACGGCAAAGCCATACCGGTAACGGTAGTAGAATCAGGCACCAACATCGTTTTGCAAAAGAAAACGACTGAAACTGACGGTTATAATGCGTTGCAAATGGGGTTTGGCAAAATCAGAGAAAAGCTGGTTAACAAGCCTGAAACGGGGCATTTTCAAAAAGCGAAAGTAAAACCGGTGCGTTATGTGAGAGAATTCCGTTTTGATAATGTAAATGATTATGAAATAGGTTCAGAGGTAAATGTAGATATATTCGTTCCCGGAGATATCGTTGATGTGGTTGGAACATCCAAGGGCAAGGGCTTCGCCGGTGGCGTTAAACGTCATAACTTTGCTCGTGGTTCCATGGGCCATGGTTCCAAATATCATCGGCGCCCGGGTTCTTTGGGTGCCAAAGGACCGGCTCGCGTTTTTAAAGGGCGTAAGATGCCTGGTAGATTGGGTGGAGAACGGGTTACTGTGCAATGTCTGCAAATCGTAAAGGTCTATCCGGAAAAGAACCTGATTCTGATCAAAGGCGCAATACCTGGGCCGCGTAAGGGTCTGGTTATTATCAAGAATTCTGTCAAGGCATAGCTTTGTGTGAAGGAGGTTAGAAGATGCCTAAAGTTGCGGTATATAACATGCTCGGAGCCCAGGTTGGCGAGATTGAATTAAATGATGCTGTTTTCGGAATAGAGCCTAACGAAGCAGTCATGTATGACTTTATTAAGATGCAGTTGGCCAATAAACGCCAGGGAACTTCATCCACCAAGACCAGGACCGAGGTAAGAGGCGGGGGCAGAAAGCCCTGGAGACAGAAAGGTACCGGCCGCGCCCGGGTCGGCAGCAACAGAAATCCTGTTTGGAGAGGCGGCGGAATTGCTTTTGGCCCCAAGCCCAGAGATTATTCCTACAAACTTCCCCAGAAAGTCAGAAGACTGGCGTTAAAATCAGCACTGTCCAGTAAGGCTTTGGATAACAAGATCGTAGTTGTAGATGAGTTTAATTTCGATCAACCCAAAACCAAAATAATGGTGCAAGCTCTGGAAGCATTGAATGTGGGCAAAAAAACATTGCTTGTCACTGCGGATGGAAACGTTAATGTAGTTAGATCAGCCAGAAATATTGAAGGGGTAAAACCGATGCGGGCTGATTTTATTAATGTTTACGATATACTGAAACACGATACCCTGCTCATGACGAAAGATGCAGTAGCCATGGTCGAGGAGGTATTTGCATAACATGAAAGACTATCGCGACATAATTATTAGACCGGTAGTAACCGAGAAATCCATGGATTTGCTGGCTGATAACAAATATACCTTTATTGTTGATAAGCATTCCAACAAGACCGAGATAAAAAATGCCATTGAGCATATTTTCAAAGTCGACGTGGTTAAAGTCTATACCATGAACATTAAAGGAAAACCCAAACGCATGGGTCGGTTCGAAGGAAAAAGACCGGATCGCAAAAAAGCCATTGTATCCCTGAAATCAGGCCAAAAGATACGCCTGTTTGAAGGAATGTAACAAATTTAGATTAGATCGGGAGGATTGTTCCGATGGGTATAAAAAAGTATAAACCAATCACCCCCAGCAGAAGACATATGACGATAATGACTTTTGATGAGATTACCAAAACCGAACCGGAGAAAAGTCTTACCGTCAGTCTGAAAAGCAAAGCGGGAAGGAACGCGCAGGGAAGATTGACCGTTCGTCATAAGGGCGGCGGACACAAGCGCCTGTATCGTATTGTTGACTTCAAACGCATCAAAGATGATGTACCGGCCAAAGTCGCGGCGATCGAATACGATCCTAACCGTTCGGCGAATATCGCGTTGCTGCATTATGCGGACGGCGCTAAGGCCTATATTATAGCGCCCAATAATTTAAAGGTCGGGGATACGGTAGTATCCGGGAAAGCAGCCGACATAAAGACCGGCAACACACTGCCCCTCAAGGATATTCCCGTAGGTTCATTGATCCACAACATTGAAATGCGGCCCGGGAAAGGCGGACAGTTGGCCAGAGCGGCCGGAACCGTCGCGCAGCTGATGGCCAAGGAAGGTGCTTACGCACATGTGAGACTTCCTTCCGGCGAAGTGAGACTGGTTCATATCAATTGCCGCGCTACCTTGGGACAGGTAAGCAATCTTGAACATGAAAACGTCAAAATCGGCAAAGCCGGACGCAGTCGTTGGATGGGAATCAGACCCACGGTAAGAGGTTCGGTTATGAATCCGGTTGATCATCCCCATGGCGGTGGTGAAGGCCGCGCTCCTATCGGGAGAAAATATCCGGTATCACCCTGGGGCAAAATTGCCATTGGCGGCAAGACCCGCAAAAAGAAACCGTCAGACAGTATGATCGTAAGGAAACGCAAGTAAAGGAGGTCTTTCAATAAATGGCTAGGTCGTTAAAAAAAGGACCTTATTGTGAGGAAAAACTTTTAGCAAAAGTTGAAGATATGAACCAAACCGGGCAGAAGAAAGTTGTAAAAACCTGGTCGCGGCGTTCAACCATTATGCCCCAGATGGTGGGTCATACGCTGGCCGTCCATGATGGCCGCAAGCATATTCCGGTATATGTTACCGAGGAAATGGTAGGGATGAAACTGGGAGAATTTGCGCCTACCAGAACTTATCGCGGACATGCCGGTAAATCCGAAAAATCGAGCAGATCGAGGTAGAAAGGAGGAGGCATTACATTATGGAAGCCAAAGCAATAGCACGATATTTGCGAGTATCTCCTTTTAAGGCTCGTCAGGTGGCCGATCTGGTTAGAGGTAAGGACGTTAAAGAAGCCATAGGTATTTTGAAATATACCAACAAAAAATCTTCTCCCCTGATCAGCAAAGTGGTTAAATCTGCAATAGCCAATGCAGAACATAACTATGATATGGATTCGGACGATTTATATATCTCTGAGATTTTAGTTAACGAGGGTCCGACCCTGAAGAGAATGAGACCCAGAGCCTACGGCAGAGCTGATGTAAGACGTCACCGGACCAGTCATATAACTGTGGTGCTAAGGGAAAGGGAGGTTAAATAGTGGGTCAGAAGGTTCATCCGAAAGGATTCAGAATCGGAATTATCCGGGATTGGGATTCCAACTGGTATGCAGACAGAGATTATTCAGATCTTCTGCACGAAGACTATAAAGTCCGGAAAATGATCAAAGAACGGTTCTATACGGCAGGCGTTTCCAAAGTTGAAATTCAGAGAACCGGCAACCGGATTAAGATTACCATTCACACTGCCAAACCGGGTATTGTAATCGGCCGCGGCGGCATGGAAGTGGAAAAACTAAAACAGGACCTGATTAATCTAACGAAAAAGAATATAAACATTAACATTCAAGAGATCAAAAGGCCCGAACTGGATGCGCAAATCGTGGCTGAAAACGTGGCCCAGCAGTTGGAAAAAAGAATCTCTTTTCGCCGGGCGATGAAACAGTCGGTAAGCAGAACGATGCGTTCCGGCGGAATCGGAATGAAAATAGCCATATCCGGACGTCTGGGCGGAGCTGAAATTGCGCGTACCGAGTGGTATGCCGAAGGAAAAGTTCCTCTGCACACCCTGCGTGCAGATATTGATTATGGATTTGCCGAAGCTAACACGACCTATGGCAAGATCGGTATCAAAGTATGGATCAATCGCGGAGAGATCAGCCCCGAGGCTAAGAAAAGACCGCAGGAGAAACGCAAGGAGGAGGCAGGACAGTAATGCTTATTCCTAAAAGAGTCAAATACAGAAAGCAGCACCGGCCTGCGCTTAAAGGCAAAGCCCAGAAAGGCAACACGGTAACCTATGGAGATTACGGCCTGCAGGCGCTGGAAGCTTCCTGGATAACCAACAGACAGATAGAAGCCGCACGTATTGCGATCAACAGATATATCAAAAGAGGCGGACACTTATGGATTAAAATCTTTCCCGACCGTCCTATAACTGCCAAGCCGGCCGAGACCAGAATGGGAAAAGGAAAAGGTTCGCCGGAACAGTGGATAGCGGTGGTGAAACCGGGCAGAGTTATGTTTGAACTGGCCGGGGTAAGTGAAGAGACAGCCCGCGAAGCAATGCGTTTGGCAGCCAACAAACTGCCGATAAAATGCAAGTTTGTAAAAAGAGAAGAAATGGATGGTGAGGTTAGTGATAGCTAAAAAGATGAGAGAGCTAACCGACGAAGAACTGGTCAGGAAGGTCTCTGGATATAAAGAAGAACTATTTAACCTCAGATTTCAGATGGCAACCGGAACATTGGATAATCCCATGCGCATCAGAGAGGTAAGAAAAAATATAGCCAGATGCAAAACCGTATTAAGGCAGCGGGAGATATCAAAGGAGAGTAACGGATAAAAGGAGGTCTCATGGTGGCTGAGAATCAAGGCAACCGTAAAGTTCGGATGGGTACAGTAACCAGCGATAAAATGGAAAAAACCATAACCGTATCCGTTGAAACTGTACAGCAGCATCCACTTTATAAAAAGACGATAAGAACCAGCAAAAAATATAAAGTACATGATGAAAACAATGAAGCCAAAACTGGTGATATAGTAAAAATCATGGAAACCCGCCCCTTAAGCAAAGATAAAAGATGGACGCTCGTAGAAATCATTCAGAAAGCCAAAACTTTGCAGTAGTTTTGGTAATTTGATGGGAGGTTAAACCGTGATTCAGCAAGAGACAATGTTGCAAGTGGGTGACAACACCGGCGCTAAAAAAGTGCTCTGTATTAAGGTTTTGGGAGGATCCACCCGCAGATATGCAACCATAGGCGATATTATTGTAGCAACGGTTAAAGAAGCGGCGCCCAACGGAGTAGTTAAGAAGGGTGACGTGGTCAAGGCCGTTGTAGTCAGAACGAAAAAAGAAATTCGCAGACCGGATGGTTCCTATATTGCATTTTCGGAGAATGCCGCCGTTATTATCGACGACAACGGCAATCCCCGCGGAACCAGAATATTCGGACCTGTAGCCAGGGAACTGAGGGATAAGAATTTTATGAAAATCATATCTCTGGCCCCCGAAGTGCTGTAGTCGGTGGAGGTGTAGAACGAATGAATATAAAAAAAGGCGATACCGTGCTGGTCATAACCGGTAAGGACGCGGGCCGCAAAGGCAAAGTTCTCAAGGTTATCCCCAAAGAAGAAAAAGTGGTCGTGGAAGGTATAAACAAGGCCAAGAAACACCAGCGTCCCAGCCGGGCTATTCCCCAGGGAGGCATTCTTCAGATCGAAGCGCCGTTAAACGTGTCCAATGTAATGCTGGTTTGCACAAAATGCAATAAACCAACCCGAATTTCCAAAGGATTTTTGGAAAACGGGACCAAAACAAGAGTCTGCAAGAATTGCGGCGAGGTATTAGACTAAGCTCCAGGAAGGGAGGCTAGCTATTAAATGGCTAGGTTGTACGAGGTTTACAAGCAGGAAATTACACCCCAGTTAATGGATAAATTTCAATATAAAAATATTATGCAGGTACCT
>DATMYB010000435.1:0-2085 GCA_035561215.1 Syntrophomonas sp.
AATTACAAAGGCAACTAAATAAAAGTTTAATTATTCATCGGTACCGGAAAGTTGATAAATACCCTGCGCGGGTCAACCTTTCGGCGCAGAATAGTCAGAATTTCCTCCGAAGGGGCCGGTATGGACGGAACCCCGCCGGGAGGCAGCAGCAATTCGAAACCGGTACAGGCCTGGGCAATATCCACAGTCATACCCGGGTTAAGCGCTTTTATCCGCATCCGCTTGCTGACCGGCTCAAAATCAAAAATCCCAACTTGGGTTACAACCGCCGCGGGTCCGCCGACCAGACCGGCTTGCTGCCGGGAATCCTCTCCATTCAAGTATCCCGGAGTAGTAACGAAATCAACCCTTTCCGGAAAACGATCCGGAGTCATCAGCCCTACCAGAACCGATTTCTCAGTCAGGGAACCGATATCGTTGCCGCCGCCGCTGCCTGGGAGGACTGCTTTTATCGTTCCGGCATAATCACCGATTACCGTAGTATTTACATTTCCATACATATCGATCTGAGCCCCGCCCTGAAAAGCGATATCTACATAACCCAGCGTGCATTGGCCAAAGGAAATTGCCATTTCCATACTCATGGGCGATTTGCGGAATGTAAAAGGACATCCTACCGACCATGGCATATCCCCTTCCAGCGGATCCTGCCCGCCGCTTTCATATACCATCGTTATATTGGGCGCGTGGGTTTTCTTGGCCAGCATGGCCCCAACCATGGGCAACCCTGTACCCACATATACGATCTGTCCGTCTTCCACCAAAAGAGAGATATTATATGCCAACATCTCCAAGGGATTGGCGTATGCAGAATCAGTCACAGTATCCCTCCTTATTGATTCCATACCGGAATAACTTCCTGGTACGAAAAGTCTGCAGACGAATCGTCCAGGCTGCCCTGGGCGGCTTCCATCAACTGGCGGATGCCGTCCAAAAAACGGCTGCCGCCCAGTTTATCAATAAAATCATATTGATCTTTACTGCTAAAGACCCAATAGTCAAAAAAACTGTGCACATTTTCAAGATTGACACTGGCTATGCGCAGCAGCCACTCCCACCACTCACGCGCCCAGTAGTAATGCCCGGGACAAGATCCGGGAAGGGCTCCGTAGGGCAGATCGACAACTGCGTCTACATACCAAAAGGGAATACAGGCGCTGCTTTCCTCGCGTATTTTCATCTCCGGAACAATTCGCTCGGCAGTGACGATTACCCGTCGGCAGGCTGCCGCCAGGGCAATATCGTTAACAGCCGGTCCTTTTATGACCGCATTGCCGTAACGGTCTGCTTCCTGCACATGAATAATGCAGATATCCGGGAACAGGGCGGGAATCAGGCATACCGGATCCTTCTCTTCACGCATCGGGTTATCGATTATTTTAATAAAGGGATTGTTTTGAATCAGATCTGAACCCAGCAATTGTTTCGCGGCCAGGAATGGCGTCCCCAACTGGGCGGCCTTAAATCCCAACGCCATAGCGCCATGGCTCCAATGCGACAGTATCCTGCCCGGATCTGTTTTAATCAGCCGGGCGTAATTTTTATCGCTGCCCCGCATTTCAGCGCCCATATAAGACATATGAATAGCGTCGACACAGCCGTAAGTCATTAGATAAGAGCAATTGGTCATGGGCGAGCCTATCCCGATCAGGTTTTTCTTATTCTGACGCATTATTTCGTAGTAAGATTGCAAAGGAGAACGCACGTATCCGAACCCGGTCTCGGCCAAGATATCACCGTCATGAACATACTCAGCTATGGCTTCCGTCAGCGATATACGTTTATCCCTTTTGGTCCGATTTTTATGTAAATGATACTCACGGGCACCTTTAAAATCGACCAATCGTTTTATTTGTTCCTCACTGGCATGGCTATTCGCCATTATGTTGCCTCCCTTCCTAACAAAAACTTGCTCCTGGCTATTTACATTGCCAATGCCAATAACCGTATAAGCTAAATGTCCTTTTTCCTCTCCGCCAGAGCCAGAGATTGACAGCAGTGCTTAAGTTTAGGGCAGAATGCATAAAAGTATGTAAATTGTTTCTGGTTGGCAGGGACACGCCATGGACCGCCTCACATTATTTG
>DATMYB010000436.1:0-7242 GCA_035561215.1 Syntrophomonas sp.
GTGTTCTTCTGATTGGAAACAAAGACCCATAGCAAATTCTTCGAGTTCCAAATTCGTAGCGAGGTCAAGATCCAGACTGCGGTTGAGCAGGTCTTTATCCAAAGCCAAAGCTTTCGCTGATCTTTTGGCTATGGTGCGGGCCATTTCAAAAGCGGTCGGCATTAATTCTTCGCGGGGCACGACTCGATTTATCAATCCCATTTCTTTGGCTTCCTGGGCATCCACCATCCGGCCGGTAAATACCAATTCTTTTGCCCGAGCCAGACCTATGGCCCGGGGCAGGAAATGGGCTCCGCCAAAATCAGGGACAAGACCCATATTAATATAAATCTCTGAAAATTTGGCCTCTTTTACCGCTATAATAATGTCCGAGGCCAGGGCCAGATTAGTGCCGACTCCTATCGCCAAACCATTGACCGCGCAAATGATCGGTTTATTCATCCTGACCATCTTCATCAGGGTGCGGTTACCGTTTCTCACCCGATCCCGTCCCGAATAGACATCAAAGCCCGCCGCTTGTTGTTTGACGTCTCCGCCGGCACAAAACGCCTTTTCTCCTGCCCCAGTAACAATAATGGCTTTGATTTCCGGGTCTTGCTCCATTTCGTCAAGAATCTGAGCAAATTCGGTGCGCATTTCGAGACTATAGGCATTATAAGTCTCGGGACGGTTAAACGTAATAATGCCAACGCCCTCTTTTTTCTCGGTTAGAATAGTGTTATACATGTTTCTACCTCCTTAAATTAATTGCTGCAAAATTACTTGCTCAACCAATACTATCTATAAACTTAATCCAAATATCTTTTCTGATTACGCTTGCCTGCATATGGAAGACGCTAGGCTACTTCTCCGGCATCATTCATTCACAAGATTAAAAACAAATCAAAGTGCCTTTGGATATTATTGCATTTCGTTAAATTTCTATATCAATTCAGGAAACAAAAAACCGGTCTTCCATCACCATAAGAGCATCGTCATTTCTAATAATCGCATCGATTTTCCCTTTTACTTGCGGGAGTACTGAAGCGATAAAGAATTTGGCGGTGTTAATCTTGCTGGTGTAGAATACTGCGTCGGGATCACTGCTATATATACTGTCCGACAGAACCTTATCCTCCGGAAATTTACTTTCACCAATCGCACGCAACTTTTCAGCTGCGATTTGGGCCTGAACCAGGAACATCCATCCTAAAACAATATCTCCAAATATATTTAGATATTGAGAAGCCCAGGAATAAGCCAAATAACTGTTGTCGCCAGCCATCTGCAAACGCAGCAGGTCACTTATTACGATGAGCAGATCAACATATCCGTCCATATCATCCGCATAATCCGACAAACCGTCCATTATCCTAACTGATTTTATGACTTCCTGTATTTCTGAAACCAGTGTCTTGAAGGCGGCGCTGTCTCTCATTACGATTTTTCGCCCCAGCAAGTCGTTGGCCTGAATACCATTCGTTCCTTCGTAAATAGAGGTGATTTTACAATCACGCATCAATTGCTCTACATAGTAATCCTGGCAATAACCATACCCGCCATGAACCTGTACGGCGGTAACGCAAACATCAAAGCTCTTTTCCGTGCTGTGCGCTTTGCAAATGGGTGTCAGAACTTCAACCAGATCGCTGTATTTTTGTTTTTCATCCTTATCTTGGGATATCTCCATCAAATCCATGCAATGGGCGGTGTAAAGCAGAAGGGCTCTTATCCCTTCGGTGTAGCTTTTCATCAGCAGCAGGTTCATTCTTACGTCAGGATGTTCAATGATCGGTACCTGCTCGCCTCCTTTTTGACCAAAGGCAGCCCCCTGCTTCCTCTCCCGGGCAAAGTCCAGCGCGTGTAAATAAGCGGAACCGCCCATGGAATGTCCTTCAAGTCCTACCACAACCCGTTGTTCATTCATCATATGGAACATGGTAACGATGCCTTGGCCCCGTTTGCCTAAAAGTTCGCCGATACACTGATGGTTATCCCCATAGGCCAACGAACAGGTGGCTGAGCCCTTCATCCCGGTCTTATGCTCGACCCCGGTGCAGATAACATCATTCCCTTCCCCTAACGTACCGTCATCATTAACTCTTATTTTGGGCACTATAAAACAGGACAGCCCCTTGGTGCCTTCGGGATCTCCTTCCACTCTGGCCAAAAGTATGTGTATGGTGTTTTCAGTAAGGTCTGATTCTCCGCCGCTGATAAATATTTTGTTGCCGATGATTGAATAAGTCCCGTCATCATTTGGTATTGCTTTCGTGCGGACGGCTCCTACATCGCTGCCTGCCTGGGGTTCCGTCAGGTCCATACAGCCCTGGTACCGGCCGGAGTATACGGCTTCCAAATACTTGCCTTTTTGCCTCTCCGTACCGAAGGTCTCAATCACTTTGCCGGCGCTATGGGTAAGACAGGTGTAAACCATCAGGGACTGGTTGGCTGCAAAGAAAAGCATTTGCACAATAAAGTCAACTGCAAGAGGAAGCTGCTGGCCTCCCACTTCATAAGATTCGTTAGGAGCTGTCCATCCTGCCTCGCAAAACTTTTTGTAGGGGGCATGATATACTTCCGGGACGCTTACTTTTCCGTTTTCATAAACGACGCCAGTTTGATCGCCCATGCTATTAATAGGGTAATACTCGTTAACAGCCAACTTTTCAGCTGCTTTTATGGCCATTTCCATGGTTTCTTGAGAATGATCGGCAAAGCGTTCGTAATTGAATAGATCGGTTACTTTTAATTGATCATAAATTATAAATCTGGCATCTCTTAAGTCGACTAACTTGTTGCCCATTGATCATTTCCTCCAAATAAGTCTCTCATTCCGGGTTGCTTAAATAATATTCTCAACAATAAAAGCCGCTGCCGGTCCGCCGCTGGCACACATACTTGCGCAAGCATACCGCTCACCCCGGCGTTTCATTTCATATATCGATTCCAGAATGATTCTCACCCCGGTAGCTCCTACCGGATGTCCCAAGGGAATACCGGAACCTACAGCGTTGACTCTGTCCAAAGGTATCCCTAGTTCTCTTTGACAAGCTAAGAACTGCGAAGCAAAGGCTTCGTTTATTTCCCAATAATTAATATCATTTACTTCCAAGCCGGCGAATTTCAGGGCCTTCTTTACGGCCGGCACGACTCCCATGCCCATAATTCTAGGCTCCACTGCACCGGATGCGGAGGATACAACCCGAGCCAACGGCTTGAATCCCAATTCTTTCGCCTTATCGGCGGACATCATAATCATGGCGGCAGCAGCATCATTCAATCCGGAAGCATTAAAAGCCGTCACGGTTCCGTCCTTCTTAAATACCGGTTTCATTTTCGCTGCCATTTCCATCGTGGCATTAGGGTTGGGATGTTCATCAGTGTCGAATATATTTATGCCTTTACGGGTCTTAACCTCGACAGGCACGATTTCATCTTTAAACAGCCCGTCTTGAATCGCTTTACAGGCCCTTTGGTGGCTCAGCAAAGCATACTCGTCCTGCTCTTCCCGGCTTATCTTATACATCTCGGCTATATTCTCCGCTGTAACCCCCATGTGATACCCTTCAAACGCACAGACCAAACCGCCTGTCATCAAACTATCCTGAACTGTTTCCCCGTCATTAAGGCGATAGCCCTTCCTGGCTCCCATCAACAGATACGGCGCATTGCTCATGCTTTCCTGACCAACCGCAGCTGCCACCTCCACTCTCCCCAACATAATTTCCTGGGACAAGATGTCCGCCGCACGCATGGAAGAAGGGCACTGCTGATGAACCGTGGTGGATATAGTCTCTACCGGGCAGCCCGATTTCAGGGTTACCCAACGGGCCGAGTTGCCTGGAGATCCTGCCTGATTTACATGACCCACCATTACTTCCTCGATCAGATGGGGATCAATCCGGGTCTTTTCCATTGCTGCTTTTAAAGCGATTACCCCTAATTCATGGGCCCTAAAAGGTTCCAGAGAGCCCTGGAAATTGGCGATGGGGGTTCTGGCTCCGCCTACAATAACTACTTCTTTCATCATGCATCTCCCTTTCCTAATAACCTAAATACTGGGGTGCTCGTTTCTCGACAAAAGCTCTCATGCCCTCTTTTTGATCATGGGTCGCGAAAGTGCTGGCCCAGGCTATCGCTTCATATTCAAAGCCAATATTGGCATCCACATTAAAAGCAAGATTAATGCATTGTTTGGCCAGCTTTAACGCTACGGGAGCCTTTATGATCAATTTCCCGGCCATCTCCACCGCTGCCTCCAAAGGTTTATCCGCAATCGTATTTACCAAACCGTATGCCTCCGCTTTGGAGGCTGTAATAATATTGCCGGTATAGATTAATTCCTTGGCCCGGGCGGTCCCGATAAGCCGAGGCAGGCGCTGCGTTCCACCGGCTCCTGGAAATATGCCTATATTAATTTCCGGGAACCCCAGTTTGGCATTCGGAGAGGCTATTCTCATGTCACATGCCAAAGCCAGCTCCAAGCCTCCTCCCAGTGCAAAACCTGAAATTGCAGCAAATACCGGTTTGGGAAAATCCTCAATTTTATTAAATGTGTGCCGGAAGGAAAATCCCTTCGCCAATTCGGGGCTGAGATCCAGCATATAGTGGATATCTGCTCCAGCAGCAAAATTTTTCTCACCGGTTATAACGACTGCCTTGATCCGGGGATCATCCGTCATTGTCTCAAAAGCCCGGTCCAATTCCAGAATCATAGGCTTATTCAGCGCATTCAGCTCTTTGGGTCGGTTGAGGGAAACTACAGCAATTTCGTTTTCGATGTTTATCTCAATGTATTCATAACTCATATACTGACCTCCATTAACTGCAGCCCCTAATCTATTTGGACTTATATTCATAAAAGCCTTTGCCGGTTTTGCGGCCGAAATTGCCGACAGCGTATCTCTCTACAATCGCCGGGCTTGGCTTATCTTTAACATCACCGGTGTCTTTATATCTTTCCATTTGAACGTTATATTCAAGATCGATGCCGGTCAGATCCAGCAATTCCAAGGGGCCCATAGGATGCCCTAATCCGTTGCGGATGGCGTTGTCAATATCCTCAATGGAAGCCACACCTTGTTCCAGCATGTAGCAAGCCTCCTTGGTGATCGCGCTGAAAATGCGATTGCACACAAAGCCATAAATCTCCTTATTTACCCGGGTGGGTACCTTCCCCAAAGCACGGCTTACCTGCAATACTGCTTGCACGCTTTCTTCAGACACATGCGGCCCTTGTACAACCTCCACCAGCTTCATAACCAACGCCGGATTGAAGAAATGCATATTCAAAACTTTATCCGGACGGTTGGTCGCATCAGCTATCTTGGAACTCACAATGTAGGAGCTGTTGGTAGTCAATATGGCATGGGGCGGGCATATTTTGTCCAAGGCCGCAAAGAGTTCCCGCTTTATAGCGAGGATTTCCACGGCGGCTTCAATCACCAAATCGGCATTTTGAGCAGCCGTCTCCAAACTGCCGGTAAAGGTAAGGCGACCCTTGATTGCTTGGGCCTCATCAGCCAAGATTTTCCCCTTTTCCGTGCGCTCATTCAGCCATTTGGCCGCGAAATCCTCGGCTTTTTTTAAAGTATCTGCATTAATATCCGTGCAATAAACCGTAAAACCAGAGACCGCAGCCTGAAGCGCTATCTGGTGTCCCATATTTCCCGCTCCCACAACGCAAATGGTGTTAATATCCAAATTCATTTTCCTCCCATTCTATTTTCCCGGCGTACCCGCAAACACTATACGACTTATTTCAAAATTAGCCTGAACATGCGCCGGTAAATTTCGGGCAGCCTATTACTTTTCTTTAGTAAATATTTATCCAACGGCCCTGCCTTCGGGATCATTAAAATCCTTTTCCGAAGGCAGGGGATATAAAACACATCCAATGTTTGCTGGTGTGCTAAATCAGCCAACGATTGCCCGCGTTGCTCCCGTTAAAGGCACCAAAAGATCAGGCACTCTAGGCTTGCTTCTCAATGGCGCTGGGGTCGTACATTCTTTCTTTCATACCGAACCCGCCGAGAAAAGCGCAAATCAGGCTTGATATAGCCAGCAGAGCAAGTCCTGCTCCAATTGAATATCCATTCGCAACCGCGCCAATCATAAGCGGTGCGAAAGTGGAACCGGCCCGCCCCATATTGTGGGCCGCACCGGTAGCAGTAGCGCGGAACTCGGTGGGGAAACTTTCATTCATAAAAGTAGCATTTACGGCATAATCCATTCCGTAGAAAAATCCGAAGATTAACAGCAAAACCGGCAAAGTGGCCGGGGTCGCATAATAGACCACCAACGGCAGCGCTATGGCCGTAGAAATACCGCCCAAGAGCCAGGTTTTCCTCCGGCCCAGATGATCGGCCAGCCAGCCGGCCAGCAGTTTCCCAATAACCGTTGCCAAATAAGATGCGGCTAAATACCATGATACGCTTTTAAGACTAATACCCATTTCATTGGTAAGATAGGTCGGCATCCAGCTTTGCGCTCCCGTATACGCGAACTGCAAAGTGATTGCGATAAAGACCCAGATTATAAAGGTCTTACGTGTTTCGGGGTTGGAAAACAGCATAACATATTCATTACGGGGCCTTGCCGCTTTAGCTTCTTTCGCCGCTTTGGCCTGTGCTAAGCGTTCAGTTCGCGACGCCATATAGCTCGCAGACTCCTTGACAAAGAGCAGTACAACGAAACATGCTGCTCCCGGTATAATGCTTATAATAAACAAATGCCGCCAACCATATAGCGGTATAATCCATCCGGATAGCAGCGAAGCACATATGAGTCCGATAGAATAAGCCGCCGACATCAAGGAAATGTATACGCCGCGATTTTTGGCCGGAACATGTTCGGCCACCAACGACATTCCTACCATATAAATTGCGCCAAGGCCTAAAGCGCCTGTAAAACGCACAATAGCAAATTGAGTGAAATTGTGCGTAAAAGCAATTAGAAAAGTGAATATTGAAAAATACGCTAAGCATATCCTCATCAAACGAGCTCGGCCTATGCGGTCTGCCAACCAACCGCCAAAGACTCCGCCGATTCCCAGCCCAATCAATGAAATTGACCCCAGCAACCCTGCGGCAGTCGTAGTCATGCCCCATTCTTCCATAAGACTCGGGATAGTGAAATTAAGCAATTGATAATCCATTCCGTCGACAACTATACCCAGAAAAACACCGATGACACAAATCCATCCGGCTACAGGCAGTCCGCCAAATTTTCTAGGTTCACCAGCAGGCGTATCAGTTGTAT
>DATMYB010000437.1:0-6804 GCA_035561215.1 Syntrophomonas sp.
TATTAAAGCAGGCAGCTTTGAACTGTTATGCATTTTTGATTTCAATTTATTGATTTTTGCTTATTGACCTTTATCATGACAATTCTGCCGCTTGCTTTTCTGCATTTTTGCTCTACCGCCGCACACAGCTTCATAACCATAGACAAAAGGAATCGGGAGGCTTTGCCATGGAACGTTCCAATCAGTACCATTTAAATCTGCCTTACCCCACTGTCACGGTAACAAAGTGCGATTTTAAATACGCCGACATGATTTCCGATGCCTATGCCGGGCGCGGTTCCGAAACCACCGCCATTGCCCAATACCGCGCCCACGCGCTCTATTTGCAGGACCGTCCTGAGATTTTAGCGGCCTACCGGGGAATCTCGGAAGCGGAGATGACCCATCAGGATCTTTTGGGTGGTCTTGTGATCCAGCTTTGCGCTTTCCCCAAGCTGTTGTCCGGTGTTACCAAGCAGTTCTGGAACGGCAGTTTTCCCGTATACGAATGCCGCCTCCTTCCTATCCTCCTCGCGGATATTCAGGGGGAGCACGACGCTATCGCCCATTACCGACGCCTCATCGCCTGCATTCAAAACGAAAGCATCCAAGCCCTGCTGGGACGGATTATTTTGGATGAACAGCTCCACGTAGAAATCCTGCAATCCCTCGTTGACCGCTATGGGAATACATAAGAGAAGGGGCTACATCACTTTATCGGCCCTGCCAATATAAAGAAAGCGCATCATCAAAAAGCATGGAGGAGAACAAACTACATTCCAGAATAGCGAACGTTCGTGCTCCCCTTTGTAATACAAAATTCCAAACAGTATAGAAAAAGCCCTACCTTCTGGCAAATAAGGCGTCCTGCATTGGACATAGGGAGCACAAGTCGCAAAAATCCGGTTTTTGATTACGGGAATGAGAGGTTTTAGTATGCACAGGAGGACCAACCATCCTCAGTAACTCTGTTAAAGAGAAAGTCGGAAGCTGACATGATTATTTAGCTTCCGACCCTCGTTCAGACGTAAAAGTCTGCGCTACCGGTCATGATGCTCTCTTGATCGGCAACCAAAGCTTAAATCCGGCCAAGCCGCTATCGCCCATCAACTGCCCGGTAAACCATTCCGTATGGAATATATGTTCCTCATAATATGGCCGTTCCTGCAAATCAAACTCATAGCCGCCCATTTCTTCAAGGCATTCCTTCATAACTCCATATGCGGTTTGCATGGACGAGCCTACGTCAATATTCCCGGCATCGTTATACTCATCTAGGGCAATATCCCCAATAAGATACAATCCTTTTGGCGCTTCGGACACTTCCGAGCATGAGCAGAAAGCGGAGTCAGCTTCATGGTCAAAAAGAAACATATAAAAGATATACTCGTGTTCTCCCATCTCTTCATCGGGGTGATGCTCTTCACCATCCGGGTGATGGCCCTTCGGCGCACAACCGATATATCGGCGCGCAGCATAATCTTTAATGTTTTTAACTACCCAATCTTTTAAAAGATTCCCTGCCGCTTCCTCCGGCCCACGGCAATCCACTTTAAAAGAAATCACCTTTTCATTGTTATGTTCCTCGATCCGTACGATCGGTTTTGTTCCCATGCTAAAATTCCCTCCATTCATGACGATCTGAAAAGAGAGCTGCGGATAGTTGGTGTATATACCGAACTTGCGGGTGCTTGTCGGCGATACGCCGTGAAAAGCTTGATATGCGCGGGTAAATGCTGCCGGAGATTCATACCCGTATTTAAGTGATAGGTCAATCACTTTTACATCGCTGTTGAGTAGTTCATACGCTGCAATAGACAATTTTCTGCCGCGGATATACTCAGTCACAGGGATATCAACTGCAAAAGTAAACATCCGCTGAAACCGTGATAAAGAGCAACAAGCTATACGAGCCACAGCATTGAGGTCGATTTTCCCTTCCAGATGTTCCTCAATGTAATCAATTGCAGCATTCATTTTACTCAGCCATTCCATATTCTCACCTCAAGGATAGTATTGCAGGAATTGTATAGAAATGCTTTGCAGAAAACGGCAGCTTGTGCAAAGTCATCTGTTGTGTTACCTTTTTAACACTTGATTTTTCATTTATCTGCCGATCATCATATCACAACATGAGTTCTTTATCAAAAAGCGGAGGCAGAATAAGTTGCATCTTAGCATACCCAACTCTTATCTATGCATATGTGAACAGGCGGTACTTCGGCCTATGGGGCACGGTGAGGAAACCTTTGTAGAAGAAAAAAGTCCCGCTCTCCACGAAGGAAGATGTGCGGCAGGATTCAATGTTTCAAGGGCCATGCAAGGTTATCCCTTTTCTTGCATTTGTTTACTTTTGCGTGCTCTGTGCATATGTTGACATTAAGGAGTTGTGAGACTGAAACCGTATTACGCCACCCGCCTCAGGCAATGCGCTTGAGCTTCCGGTACTTCCGGACGCGGCTGGCGTTTCTTTGCGAGTTCTCTCGTTAACGTTCGTAATATCGTTCAGTTCGGCAAACAAAATGCCTCCAACCATGCTGCCACGACATTTTCCATAATTCAGCGGATCTACGTCTATCAGCCTAACTTCGCTCATAGGGCCTCCTGTAAAAAGCTTGACTTTATGTCCATTTGCACATACTTGAAACATGGAAAACAATAAGTTTCTTTTTGAGCCTCAAACCCAAGTGATCAACGGGGTGGTGTTCGCCACGGTTCACCCCACTCACACCATACTTCGCAAACAACGTGAGGCGCTCGGGCTTACACAACAGGCTGTTGCGGATGCTGCCAAAATTAAATTTCGGCAATATGAGCGATACGAATCTGGCGAACGCAGCCTCGACCGCGCATCCTTTCGGATTGGCGTTGGAATATGCCGCGTGCTCAAGATCAATCCGTTTGACGTTTCGCGAAACTCTACACCGTCAGAGTTCAAATCATAGAAGTCATCCGCCGTGAGATAGATGCACCCCTTTGCATATATCCTTTATGGCTTCAGTCAATTATGCCTGCAAAGCTTTTTCTGCGCGTGGTTTTTCAATTCACTCATTAGGGACCTCCTTTACTTGTATAAGTCAGATGGCGGTTGTAAACCCTAATCATGAGGTGATTAGGTATGAAAATGGATACTCAGGACTATTTGAAAAAAGCACTTCTTGACACCCAAGAACGCGTCAGGGATTTTATGAATTACTCTGAACATATCGAGGATAAAAAACTCCAACAGTGTTTTAAGGAATTTGCTCGTCAAGAAGGTTTTATGGCACAGGAAATTCAGGGGTTTCTAAACAAGAACGGCTGAGCGTGAGCTCCAACCAGCCATGGCGTTTGCCTCGGCAAGCGTGACAGGCGCTACCTTATCCATCCTGTCCCTCCCTATAATCTCTTTTTTCACTTCGCCGCATATACTGTTGGCAGAGGTGATTGAATTGTCTTCATATGCTTTTTATAAAATTCCGCTTCATCGTTCGCCCAACGCTTTTGCCGACGTTGCAGGAAGCTCCGCCTATCCTTCGGTGAAAGGCGTTGTCTATTTTTATCAAACCGAAGCGGGGGTGCTGGTCGTCGCGCATATCGAAGGTCTTCCCCAAGGCGCAGAAGATTGTCCTTCTGCTATTTTTGGTTTTCATATCCACGAAAGCGGTCCTTGCTCCGGAACTGCCGAAGAGCCCTTCGCCAACGTCGGAAGCCATTATAACCCGCACAACTGTCGCCACCCTGCACACGCCGGGGACCTTCCTCCGCTGTTTGGAAACAATGGGCATGCGTTTATGTCGGTACTTACCAATCGATTTACCACCAGCGAAGTTATTGGACGTTCAGTTATTATTCACGCCTCTCCCGATGATTTTACGACCCAGCCCTCGGGGAACTCCGGGGCGATGATTGCCTGTGGCCAAATCCTTCAGCCGCAGTTTTTGCATTTTACTATGCAGATGGAACAAACGTAATCTTCGTCGGGTTCGATATTATTCGGATAAGCGTTCATTTCGCGGATGAACTCATATCCCGTCTCCACCGCCGCCGTCCCCCTGTATTGGGGGGCAACGAAATCACCATTGATGCGGATTATCTCACTGCGCAGATGCTTTTCCGTATCGCGCCATTCGCGCCGCATCTGGATTATCCTTGACGGCGACAAACCCGTTTTCTTGTGGGTGGTGATCCTGCGGTTTGGGATTCGATCAGGTTAGCGGCATCAGACTGCATTACAGCGCACCAATCTGGTGCGTAGGGGCATTCCGGGCAGCCCTCCTGCATATCCGCGCAAATGCTCAGCGTCTTCATTACCTCGTTAGCACCATACAAAGTCTTTATCCATCCTGCAAACTTACCTGCTTGCTTTTCTGTGCATAATTAAAATGATTCGGGCTATACTGTTATGGAAGCTTGCGACAAGTCTGGTCGTGCTTCTTGCCACCCGCTAACTGACGATTTATAACTTTTCGTTGCAGTAGGCGGGTGGCGTATTTTTTCACGTTGCCCTGTCTTCGCCCAAACAGATAACATTACTGGTATAAATCGCATAGTATACAACAGCTCTATGTACTTACACATGGGTAAAAACCAGGAAAGGATGAATAACTATGTGCTGTAATCGCAGACGCCGCTGCTGTCGCCGCTGCAGGTGTCGCCGGCGGGGTTTTTTCTTCTAAGCCCGATAAAGCTTACAGGTTTGCCGTAAGAGGCAAGCCTGTTTCTATGCGACCCTTTGGCCGTTTGCAAATTCTCCACATATCATGGATAGGGTGGTGAATCTTATGAAACAGTGCTCTCCCGGCAGTGATCTTGTTTTATTGGCAGCATCAATAGCCATAGCGCTTTCAGATGATTTGTCAGCCGACGATTCCTGGGCCCATTTTATCACTTCATCCGAAATGTCAATCCCGACCACATCAAAGCCTTGTTTTGCCAAATATACTGAATTCCTTCCATTTCCGCACCCAATATCTAAAGCTTTTCCTTTATTTAAAATATTTGATGTGCAATATGAAATCAGGCATTCATCAGGTATATTTTTGAAAAATGGAATTGGTTTTTCTCTGTCAGAATAAAACTTATCCCACCATTCATGATCTCTCTTCTCAAGAATGCCATCGAGCATAGTAAGTATATCATCGCTTGTAATGATAATCTCATCATCCAGTTTTCTTTCCATTCGCTTAATTCTCCACTTGCCAAAAACGATTGCAATAATCTTTATATCAATATTATCATGCTTTCTTGCACAAAAAAAGGCATATCCTCCCCTTGGTGGAGGATATGCCTTTTTGGCGCGCCCTGAGGGATTCGAACCCCCGACCTTCTGGTCCGTAGCCAAACGCTCTATCCAGCTGAGCCAAGGGCGCAATTTTCGTGCTTTGTTATTGTAGCGCAGCACGGATGAATTGTCAAGCAAAACGGCCGGCAAGATCTCCAAAAAGTTATTGATTTTTTGGCGTCGCTAGTGTATAGTATTTCTTGCTGCAGCGCGGTTATTCTGCGTTATGCGCAAAAAATGGATATGGGGATATAGCTAAGCTGGTATAGCGCCGCGTTCGCAATGCGGAGGCCAGGGGTTCGAGCCCCCTTATCTCCACCAAAATAAACGACGGTTGATGATTTGAACATTTTTTCTGGAATGTCCAAATATCAGCCGTCGTTTTCTATGCAAAAATCCATGGATACCCTCCACGTGTCAAGCCGCGCTTCGCCCGAATAGAATGAATCAAAAAAGAGGAGGAACGCCCGTGGATTCGCTAAACTGTTGTACAATCATTGTAATGCGTAAAATAGAACGAACTTTTGCATACAACAGCATACCCGTGCTTACTCTTTCCATCCGCTATCCTGAAGTGACCCTGCGCCATTGCCCATACGCGCAAAATAGCATTAACTTTCAAATTCAGACCCAGGTTCGCGACTTTTTGCATTACGTCTCCGATGACTTGTACCAACAGGCTATTGCCACTTATAAGGAATCGCAGGAAAATGGATTCCCTTTTCACCCCTATGAAGCCATTTTGCAATATGAAATAACCTACAACCAGCATTGCCACTTAAGCCTATACCGAGATCAATACACGTTTACCGGCGGCGCTCACGGGAGCACCGTCAGGGTCTCCGATACCTGGAGCCTTATGAGCGGGCGCAGCATTTCGCTGTCAAATTTCTTCTCTGCTGGTCAGGATTATCGTACGTCCCTGATCGATCAGATAACCAAACAGGCCAACGAGAATCCGGAAATCTATTTTGAAGATTATCAAGCCCTTATTGAGAAATACTTTAATGAAGAGCATTACTATCTGACTTCCTCCGGCGTTGCCATTTACTATCAGCAATACGAAATAGCACCTTATTCCACAGGCATTGTCGTTTTCTCTATCCCATACATGGATCCGTCCTGTTGTAAGTGAAAAATCCGCTTTCATTTGGCAGCGGAATTTGCCTAACATATGTGTAAGATTCGCCTGTTTGCGCCGTAAAGCCTTATTTTATACGATTTCCAAGTGTTATGAACATTCGTACCGAAGCAAAACGGACCCTCTCAAGGATCTCCGTTTTTCCCTTGGTAATACTTCAGAGGGGCTCGAAGGGCAGATAAGAAAACGCCACAGTGCGGCGCTTTCGCGCCCCGCGTAGCGTGCCAACCCGAAGCTGCGAGCGGTGTGAGCGAGCAGGAGAGCCCCTCCATCCCCACAAGGTTACCATTGTATGTCCATTTTGCCACTCTCCATATCTGCCTTGGGGTACCTCAAGGTATCTTAAGCCTTCTTTGGAGATATTTTACACATTGCGGGCCTTAAGAATAGGTGTCGATTTATTTGACGCTTACTATAATAC
>DATMYB010000438.1:0-5054 GCA_035561215.1 Syntrophomonas sp.
GTTTCGCTCTTGGTGGCTTTTTTGCTGGGATTGTTCATTTACGCCGTTTACAAAAAAACTTTTAACGGCGTAATGTATTCACGAAATTTCAATATTTCCCTGGTGGCTATGGCTATGATCACCTGCTTGATTATTATGGGCGTGACCTCCAATATAGTATTGTCGTTGGGCATGGTAGGCGCCCTGAGCATCGTCAGATTCCGGTCTGCAATCAAAGACCCGATCGATATCGTTTTTATATTCTGGGCAATTGCCGCCGGTATTGTCACCGGCGCCGGCCAATATTTGCTGAGTATTTTCGGTTCCCTGGTAGTCGGACTTATGTTGATTGCTTTCACCCATAAATCGGTTGGAGAGATTCCGTATATGTTTATTGTAAATTGCAATGGTTCCGAGACGGAGAAATTATTACTGGGCAAACTGCAGGAGAATGTCAAACGGATGAAAGTTAAATCCAAAGCGGTGCGCTCCGGACAAAATATTGAACTAACTGTGGAAGTCAGATTGAAAAATGACGATACCGATTTTGTCAATCAACTTTCCGACATTGACGGAGTTGAGGATGTAGTGCTGGTAAGCTATAATGGCGAACTGGCTCTATAAAAGGATCTGCCATGGTTTGGCCGGGGAGGACAGAAGATGAACAAGAATTTGACGGCCATCATAGCGGTTATGCTGACTGGGTGTTTATTGATTTTCTATCAACTGGGTACGGGGAATGAAGAACCAATACAATCATGTCAGCAGGAGAACAGGGGACGTCAAGCCGGAGGGGGAATGCAGGAAAATAAAACGGGATCGGTTCAGTTTATCAGCCAACGCACTGAAAACGTTTTCGGCCAATTTAGAGCTAAGCTGGCATCCTCCGGTAATGAAGGCGAGTTCAATGCCAACAGCATGGCGTCTTCAACCGAAGTAGGAGCGGTTCAAGGCAAGGGGACTGGGACAGGCAATATGCAGAGAGACAGACAAGCTCCCAATGACAACCAGCAAGGTTTGGGCAGACCGGGCAACAACCAGCAATCTGACAGAGCCAATGCTGGCGCCGGGGGTAAACCTCCCGGAGGCATGCAACCGGGAGGGGGGCCGGGAAATAACGGTCAGGGAAGACAGGGACCAGGAGGAAGGCCAGAGGACAATCAAACCGTCTCGGCTTTATCTTCCGATCAGTTATATTTAATAGGCGGCTCGTTGCTGGTACTTTTGGCTTCCAGTGTTTTGCTGCTGAGAAAAAAAACAAAATACTCAATATAAAGCTAGAAATTGTTAATGATAAATGGGTCCAGGGAGTATCTTTCCTCCTGGCTTTTATTGGTATAAGGATATGGCGAGGAACTATTTTAAGCATTGACGCTCAAGCCGGGGAGAGAGGGAGTAATGCTAGCAAATTCAGCAAAAATTAAAGGGCTCTTCATCATTTCTTCATGATAAATCTGCATAATTATACCTAGTACCCTGTCAATCCTAATTCCACAATTCCTTGTCGGTTAAATTTCTGCATGGCTACGTTGTCGTCAATCGCAATCGTCCAGTATTGCTCAATCCTCCGCCTTGCCCTGCAGAAATTTTCCTCGACAAATAATATGCGGACTTAGGGTTGACAGAGTACTGGAAAAGAAATCTTTTAAGATATGCGTATGCCATTGCAGCGCGATTATATTCAAGGAGGGAAAGATCATTTGAGGAATATCTGGGCTAAAATCACCGCCAAGATTGGCAAAAAGTATTTAATAATCATTGCCGTGGCCATTGTGCTCCTGATAGGGTTGGGCTTCTTTATAACCGGCAAGAAAAACGATTCCCAGGCCGCCATGCAGCAAATGAAAACATTTGAGGTTGTCAAGGGGAATATCGAAGACACCATCAGCGGCTCAGGCACTATTGAGGCCATTGACCGCAAAGAAATTGCTTCCGAATGTACCGGCACCATCAGCAATTTGTATGTAACCGAAGGGCAGCAGGTTGAGAAAGGCGATCTGATTATGACTTTTGACAACGATACATACGACAGCCAGGTGCAGTCGGCGCAATTGAACCTGCAGCAGTCTCAGACGGAACTGGCAAGTTTGCTGAAGGACAAGACCAATTTGAAAATCTATGCAACTGCTGCAGGCATTGTTGGGGACAGTCTTCCCACTGTCGGATCGAATGTCAGCAAAAGTTCGACTTTTACTACCATTACCGACCAAACCCACATGCAGGCGCAAGCTTCTTTTAATCTAAGTACTGATGAGAACATCAGTGTAGGACAGACGGCAGATTTGTTTGTAGCGGATTATCTGACCAGTATCAAAGGTACGGTATCCAGCGTCAGCATCATTAACAACAGTGGCGGTAACAGGATCTGTAATGTCCTGATCACCATCGATAATCCAGGCCGACTGACTTCCGGAACCGCAGTCACAACCGTCAATATTTCTACCGGCGGACGGACGGCTTCAGCGATAGAAAGCACAACCCTTGAATGGCCCTCCGCCACCAATGTACAGGTAAAAACCGCCGGGACGTTATCAAAACTTTATATAACGGCCGGCCAGTCTGTGGCCAATGGGCAGTTGCTGGCTGAATTGGAAAGCAGCGACCTGGACGAACAGATCAGCGACCAAAGAATTACGATTAAGCAAAAACAACTGAGTTTGGCCCAGCAGAACAAGGAATTGGAAAACCGAACCTTATATTCGCCGATTTCGGGTACGGTTATAGCCGTTAGTGTGACCGAAGGAGAAGAAGTTACCGAGAATCAATCGAATTTGGTAACGATTTCCTGTATTGATACCCTACAAGTGACCATACCGGTAGATGAGCTAGATATTCTGAAAGTTGCGGTAGGGCAGTCGGCTAGGGTAACCAGCGATGCGATCGAAGGCACGACCTTTACGGCTAAAGTCTCGGAGATAGCCGGGGAAGGCACGGTTACATCAGGAGTATCTACTTTCGATGTGCTGCTGCTGCTGGATGATCCTGGCAATTTAAAGGCCGGGATGAATGTGAACGCAGAAATTCTGATCAATTCTAAAAATAATGTATTGCAAGTTCCGGTGCAGGCCCTCATTGAACGCAGTGACAAAAAATATGTAAAACTTCAAACCAATAACAGTAAAGAAACACTGACTGAAGTACAGGTGGGCCTGACTACCGCCGACATGGCCGAGATTACCTCGGGCCTTAGTGAAGGCGATAAAATTGTATACGCTAATTTGCAAACCACGGCTAAGACCACAGAATCAAATACGACACAACAAAGACAGGGCGGCATGATGGGGCCAAGCGGCGGAGGCGGCGGAGGCTCCGGAGGAGGACCTCCCGGCGGAGGCATATAGTTATATGATTAGAATCGAAAATATAGTAAAAACATACCAGATGGGCGAGGAAACCGTACACGCCTTGCAGGGTGTTTCCCTGCACGTGCCTCCGGGTGATATGATCGCTATTATCGGCCCCAGCGGCTCCGGTAAATCCACTTTGATGAACATGATCGGATGTCTGGATGTGCCCGATTCGGGCCAATATTATCTGGACGGTATCGCGGTGGACGGTCTGAATGAAGATGAACTGGCCAATATCCGCAATCGCAAGATCGGATTCATATTTCAGCAGTTTAACCTGTTGCCCAAGCTGAATGCCATTGAAAACGTAGAACTACCGCTGATCTATCGAGGATTGCCTCCCAAAGAGAGACGTGAGCAAGCCGAGGCCGCGCTGGTCAGTGTAGGACTGGGCGACCGTATAAAGCACAAGCCGGCGCAGTTGTCCGGCGGTCAGCAGCAGCGGGTGGCGGTAGCGCGGGCCCTGGCCGGCAAGCCGCCCATTCTCTTGGCGGATGAGCCTACCGGAGCCTTGGACAGCAAATCTGGAGACGCATTTATGAATAACTTGGGCGAATTGAACAGTACCGGTATTACCATTGTACTGATTACGCATGATATGAACATTGCCCGGCAGGCGCTTCATTATGTCACTATCCGCGATGGAATGATCGCTGAGCAGGGGGTGAATTGATTGGATCTTAGAATGCTGTTGAAAATTTCTGTCGACAGTATCCTGGCTAATAAAATGCGCTCATTTTTAACCATGCTGGGTGTAATTATCGGCGTGTGTGCGGTTATCGTTCTGGTTTCAATCGGCCAGGGTACTACCGCTTCCATCACCGAGTCGATCGAGTCGATGGGTTCCAATCTGGTTACTGTCCGTATTATGGGCAGAGGCTCAACGACCACGCTGACGTATAATGAAGCCAAAACTTTCGCCGATCTCGATGGAGTGGAGGCCTGCGCTCCGGTAGTTTCCGGCAACGGGACCATCAAATACGGTAACAATGAAATGGAGAGCATTTCATTGATGGGAATAGATAGCGATTACAAAACAGTAAGAAATCGTACGATCGGCGGCGGACGCGATATATTAAGCCTGGATGTGAACAGTCGGTTGAAATCAGCCGTGCTGGGCGTGGATGTGGTCGATGAGCTGTTTACCGAAGGAACCAATCCGGTAGGGAAAACGATCCAAATCAATGGTACTAACTTTACGGTTATTGGGGTTCTGGATGAAAGCGGCAGTTCCATGGGAACAGACAATGACGAGGTCGTTCTGATTCCGATCACTACGGCCCAACGCTTCCTTAACAGCAGCGGGGTTTCAACCATATATGTTTCGGCAGAGAATACTGAGGCATCTACCCAGGTGGTAACGTCTATTGAAAACGAGCTCTATGAGAAATTCAAAGAGGACGACGACGCTTACCGGGTTTCCAGTCAGGACGACATGTTGGAGACCGTCAGCGATGTAACTCAGACCATGAGCATGATGCTGGGCGGTATTGCCGGGATTTCATTGCTGGTAGGAGGGATCGGTATCATGAATATTATGCTGGTGTCGGTTACGGAGAGGACCAGGGAAATCGGTATTCGCAAAGCGATCGGCGCCAGACGCAAGGATATCCTGACCCAGTTCATTATCGAAGCGGCCGTAGTCAGCGGGATGGGGGGAATCATCGGCGTCATTGTAGGCTGGGGCGGATGCGTCCTGGTAACTGCCCTGGCCGGTGTGAATACGGC
>DATMYB010000439.1:0-3617 GCA_035561215.1 Syntrophomonas sp.
ATATGCTATTGATAATATATGCAATACTGTGGGCAGCGTCCCCGGAGTTATAAAAACGGTCCAGCAATATCTCGATTTGCTGTAGCCTGATCATTTCCGCGGGATTGATATAGCGGTTCGCCAATACCTTATAAGGCGGCCGGCTTTGAAATATATAACCATGTTCGGCGCAAGTTTCTCTCACCGCCGAGCCTTTCAGCAATTTCAAAAATCCCAGTTGTAAAACGTCCGGTTCCAGACAGAACACGTCATTAAAGGAACGGGTAAAATCATCATAAGTCTCCTCGGGCAATCCGGCGATCAAATCCAGATGGATATGAAAATTTTTGCCGGCCAAGAGCCGGGAGATATGGTCCCGGTTCCTGGTCCAATCGGATTTACGATTTACCGCCTGCAGGGCCGGCGCATAGGTAGACTGAATACCGATTTCCAGATTAAAGATCCCCGCGGGTACCGTGGTTAGGAATTGCAGCATACGTTCAGATAAAGAATCCGCCTCTATTTCCAGATGGAATTTGGTTTTTGCTTTAAGTCCGATGATCCAGCTTATAATTTCCATGGCCCGTTCTTCATGGCAATTAAAAGTCCGGTCAACGAATTTTATCTCCCGGATCTCCTGCGCCGCCAAAAAGGCCAAATCCCTTTTAACCCGGGGCAAAGAAAAAAATCTGACTCCATGCTGGGTGGAGGAAAGGCAGTAGCTGCAATTATAGGGGCAGCCCCGCGAACTCTCATAATATACGATTTTATCGCTGAAATCCTTCATGTCTTCCGGGTACGGAAAAGGAATCTCATCCAAATCTTTTAGCAAAGGGCGGTCGGGATTACTGCTGACAACGTCGCCTTGCCGGTAAGTTATGCCTGCAATTCCGCCGACCGTACCCCGGTTGGATAAAGCCGTCAATAACTCCAGCAGCGTGACCTCGCCTTCACCGCGCACTATATAGTCGATTTCCGGATGAGCTTGCAGCAATTGCTCCGCATCGTAGGAAACTTCCGGCCCTCCGAGGATGATTACCGTCTCCGGAGAGATTTTTTTATAGTTGGAAGTAAGCTCCAAGATCGGTTCGATATTCCAAATGTAGCAGGACAAGCACAGAATCTGCGGTTGCTGCAGATAGACAGCCGCCAATATGTCCTCCGGATTTTCATTGATGGAAAATTCTTTTATACCGATCTGAAGATCGCAGTATTTCCTGCAATATGCCTGCAAATAACGCAAGGCCAGAGAACTGTGAATATATTTGGCATTCAATGTAGACAACAAGACCGACATAAACTGCAGTTCCCTTCGTGCTGTGTTATACTTCCCCGACGATTCTTACCTCCGGCTGCAGATCTATACCGAACTTCTCCTTGACCCGCGTTTGTACCAGATTTATCAATGCCAGTACGTCAGCCGCGCTGGCACCACCGCGGTTCACAATAAACCCGGCGTGTTTTTCGGAAATCTGCGCTCCGCCCACTTGCACTCCCTTGAGGCCTAAACCTTCCAGCATCGGCCCTACATAATAACCTTCCGGACGCTTAAAGGTACTTCCGGCACTGGGCAGGTCCAAGGGCTGTTTTTCCCGGCGTTTTATGGCATATTCCTGCATGCGCCCATAAATCGCTTCTTTATCTCCGGCTACCAGTTGCAAGCGCGCGCTTAGCACCAGGCAGGATAAATCCTGAAAAATGCTGCGGCGGTAGGCGTATTTAATTTCCGGCGCTGTAAACCGGCGTAGCTGGCCGTTTTCGGTGATAGCCAGCGCCTCGCTTACCACATTACTCATTTCCCCACCGTAAGCTCCGGCGTTCATAACCACCGCTCCGCCTAGACTGCCGGGAATGCCCTGGGCAAACTCCAGCCCCTGCAAAGACGCTGCCGCCGCCTGGCAGGACAATTCGTACAGGCTTATCCCCGCCTGGGCTTCAATTTGATCTCCCTCAATGCTGCACCCTTGGAAACGATCGCCTAATTTCATTACCACCCCGCGAATACCTTTGTCCCTGACCAGAAGGTTGCTGCCCCGACCGATTACCAGCAGCGGAACTGCATATTCACGGCAGTATATAATGATACGCTTGATTTCCTCTATATTGCCCGGCATAACCAGTAAATCCGCCGGTCCGCCGATTTGAAAACTGGTGTGATTACACATGGGCTCGTTGACCCGCAGAATGGTTGCCGGCAACTGCTGCTGCAGTTCATCGAACATAATTTATCTCCTTAAACCGTTCCCTGCCGCCATATGCCCCGGCGGCGCCAATAATCAGACTGCATTTATAAAATCTTATGGAAATCACCGATATTTATTCGTGTTTATTAATTTTGACCGCGATTTTGGGGGCCTCCGGCATGACGATAACCCTGGCCTGGCGGCCGTGACGTTCAAAGGCCCAGATCAAAGCTTCATCCAGGGAATGAACCGGCTGCAAAAACAACCTCCGCACCTGCTGATCGGATAGGCCGCTCAACAGCAAAATGTCGGCCCGGTCAAGGATTCTACAAATAGCAAAAGCCTTATGTCCGCCCAGCTCAAACTGACGATGAAAGCGTACGGTTATATCCTGAGGGCAGGAGGCAGCGTCTATCCATTCCGCAAATTTATCCTCTCCCAGTCCTTCCGAGCATTCAGCCGCCAGGATGATGGTCCCGCCTGGCTTGACCGCCAGCACCGCCGCATCCATCGCCTTTTGGGCCTGATACATATTGATGTCTTTGGGATAGCCGCCGCAGCTGGCCACGACAATATCCGCCGGCTCATCGATTCTCAGCACGCTCATCCCTTCGGCAAATTGAACGGCTTCCAGCCAAGCCGTCTCCATATCACCGCTGGCGCAAAAAGCGATCTCATGATGGCTGTACAGCACCACATTTACTATAAAATCAACTCCGACCCGGCGTGCCGCTTCCAGCATCAGTTGGCTGACCGGATTGTCTTCATAATTTCCTAAACAGGCGCGAGGATCGTTCATCATCTTGTGGTTGGCTTCAATGGCTGCCCGGGCTGCTACACCGGGCAAAATTGATTTTCTCCCCCCCGAATAACCGGCAAAATAATGCAGACCCACTACCCCGGTCGTAACCAAAAGATCGGCTTCCGCCACCGTTCGGTTGATGATCAGCTCCATACCGTTGGACAGATACCCTAGCGATTTCAGATTATTATCGCAATCATGGTTTTCGATCCGGTATCTTTTGCAAATCTCAGCCCCGAACACAGCCAGATTGTCCTCTGCCGTATGAGCACGATGAATACCGGTGGCGATCACCAGGGTAATATTTTCATCGGTTATGCCACCGTCATTTATTTGCTTCAGCAAGGGCGGCAGAATTAATTCGTAAGGGGTGGGACGGGTGATGTCGTTGACAACGATGACCGCGTTGCGGGCTTTTTTACGGGTAATAATATCCTCCAGCACAGGACTGTCGATGGGATGGGCCAGAGATTCCTCCACCACTTCCTTGCCTCCGCCCGTGCTGTGATTATGGACGGGTTCTAATACGGCGTCCAGGTTGTTTTCATCCAGCTGCAATTGTAAATGGCCGCGGCCATATGCTAATTCAATCATCTGTTCTACCTGCCGTTTCACATTTATTCGTTCATTATACCTTAATCTTTCTCTTATTA
>DATMYB010000440.1:0-4596 GCA_035561215.1 Syntrophomonas sp.
ATATAGGAGATGATTGTATTATGAAAATCAACAGTCTGACCGGTCCGATCGATACCAGGGATCTCGGCTATACGCTTATGCATGAACACATTCTTATCGCAAACCATACGATGCGTAAGGTATGCCCCGACTGGTTAAACAGACAGCAATTCGTTGAATATGCGGTCAAATACATCAAAAGAGCCAAGGCACATGGAGTTAAAACGATTGTAGATATGACTACCTTTCAATTGGGACGAGATGTGGATATCATGAAGGAGGTTGCTGAGAAAGCTGAAATTCAGGTTATCGCCTGTACGGGATTTCATTGGTTCGAAGAGCTCTGTCTGATGGATAAAAGTGTTGACTACATGGCGGAAATCCTTATCAACGATATTGAAAAAGGTATGGAAGGTACAGATATTAAAGCTTCTGTTATCAAAGCCTGTACAGATAAATTCGGCATCAATGAATACAACAGCCGACTCTTAAAAGCCTCTGCTATTGCTCAGAAGGCGACCGGCGTGCCGATTTCCACTCATGCCTGCGGCTCTCTGGGCTATGATCAGACTTTATTCTTTGAGCAGGAAGGCATCGATATGCACAAATTGATTATAGGACATGTAGGTGATACTGATGATTTGGATTTTCTTAAGAAGATAGCGCGTAAAGGCTGTTATTTAGGTCTTGACCGTTTTGGCGTAGATACCAGACATCCGGAAATGCTTTCCCTCGAAAAACGCATAAATACAACCCTCTCCTTATGTGAAGACGGCTTCATAAAAAGTTTGGTCTTAAGCCATGATGCTTCTTGTCTTATCGATTACTGGGAAGGGCAAAGCAATCTGCGTAGTCCCTGGGAGCTTACATATAAGACGAACCTGGATGAATTCAAATTTCAGTTCGATTATATCAGCCGCTTTGTACTGCCTGAATTAAAGAATGGGGGTATGACCGATGATCAAATCAACGAAATGCTAATCGAGACCCCCCGTCGTATCTTTGAAAGCTATAAAAAGCAATAAATATTGTCAGGCTTACGCTCCAAGGGAATTCGCGGTCAAGATAGAAATTTCTCTGAAATAATTGATGTAAATCGTTCCGCCATTGCAGCCCATGATATGGCATATCAATTTTCACTTTCAAATGAGTGGAAAAATGTACTGTATAAGGGGGTTCGAAGGAAAGCCGGGGCAGCGCTGCCCCGGCTGATTTGAAGGTTGTCCATATGCGCTACTCCATTAAAGCTCGAATAATATCCTGCAGTTCCCGTTCCATTATGATCTTTGGTACGGGATAAAGCGGATTTGCTTCCGCCGCAGCCCGCTTTGCCATCAATGGAATGTCTCGCTCAGCGATGTCTTTTATTTTACGGGGAATGCCCATTCCTTTGTTAAGATGTTTTATGGCTTCAATAAATTTAATTGCCTTTATTTCATCACTGGTTGCTGAAGTTCCTATTCCTACAACATCGGCAAGCTCCGAAAGAGGCCTGTATACCGTACTCCCGTATGTTTCTAAAACGTACGGCAATATGATCGCATTAACAAGTCCATGGGGAAGGGAATAAAATCCACCCAGTGTATGCGCAATGGCATGGACATAGCCGACAAATGCCCGCGTGAACGCAAGTCCTGCAAGAAACGAAGCTTTTTGCATATTGGCGCGTGCAGAGAGATTTGCACCATTGGAATATGCCTCGTAAAGATTATCAAAAATTAGTTTTACGGCCATCCGGCTTTGCTCTTTTGTCTGTTTTGTATTGCTTCTGCCTATGTACGCTTCCACTGCATGTGTCAGCGCGTCCATCCCCGTAGCGGCTGTAATATGAGGAGGCAATTGAACTGTAAGCAATGGGTCCAATACGGCATATTTCGGAATGAGCACCAGATCATTGATCGCATACTTTTCATGGGTAATGCTATCGGTAACTACTGCCGCAACCGTAGTTTCGCTGCCTGTTCCTGACGTCGTCGGTATTGCGAAGAATGGGGGCAGCTTTTTCCTGACCTTTAACTGCCCTTTTAACTGAGGTATGCTTTTTTCAGGGCGCGCAACGCGCGCGCCCACCGCCTTCGCACAATCCATCGGCGAGCCGCCTCCAAATGCAACGATACCTTTGCAATGGTTCTTGTGATACATCTGCAGAGCTTCCTCTATATTATCAATCGTCGGATTCTGCTCTGTCTTATTATACACGGCAACGGCAATCCCCCTGTCTCGCAGTCCGTTTATCAACCCGTCGGCGAGTCCAATGGATGCAATCCCCCTGACCGTCACCGCCAGCACACTTCTGACGCCCTCGCTTGTTATAAGTTCAGGTAATTCATTCAGGCTGTTTTCCCCCTCGATCAGTTTCGGCACACGCCAGGGCAGCAGGTAAAACGCCAGCCTGTAAGCACCTTGATAAATTCTGCAGTAGAGTTTGTACATAGATTCCCTTTCTCAAATTATGAATTTCTGTAAACTTGTAAATCTAACTTATTCTTTATTTTCGCTCCCGCCATAAGGTGGCCTCAACACAGTAAACAGGAATGCAAGCTCTGTACCGATTGCACCGTCTCCAAACCGGGTATCGAGATTGGAATTTTGGCGATAAAGTCCCAGGTCCCGCGCATCACCACAACTACTTTTTGCCTCATAAACAACATTTTCTCGCTTTGCTTTATAATTGGTCAGGCAATAACTGACTTTACCGCATTTACGATGTCTGCCTCCTGCGGCAGGTGGTATTCTTCCAACTGCCTTGCAAGAGGCACCGGGGTATTAAGCGCACCGATACGTACGATTTTTTTCTTTAAGTCATCAAACCTGTTTTCCGCTACCATTGCAGCAAGTTCGCCGGACCACGCGCCACGCTTGCACTCCTCTGTCACAATAACCAGGCGCCCTGTTTTCTCAACTGACTTGTAGATCATATCCTCATCCAATGGGTACAATGTTCTGGGGTCAATTACTTCCACGTCAATATTTTCTGCAGCAAGTATGTCTGCTGCTGCCAGCGCCTTACGTACACTCGGTCCGGTAGCAACAAGAGTCACATCTTTGCCGGTACGCTTGATATCCCCTACGCCAAGTGGGATGGGCTCGAACTCCTCTTTCAGCTTTTCCACGCGCGCATAAAGAGATTTGGTTTCAAAGAATATGACCGGATTTCTGTCCCTGATCGCTGAAAGCATAAGCCCTCTGGCGTCGCCTGGCGTCGAGGGCATAACGACTTTCAATCCAGGTATATGGGTAAAAAATGCTTCAAGGTTCTGTGAGTGCTGTGCGGCAGCCTGAACGCCGCCTCCGCCCGGCATTCTAATAACCAATGGAATTTCAATATTTCCGCCATACATGTACCTCATCTTTGCAGCTTGGTTGATCACCTGGTCAAACGCATAGCTTACAAAGTCCGCAAACATGATTTCTACGATGGGTACCATACCTGCAGCGGCTGCCCCTACTGCAGCGCCTACAATCATGCCCTCGCTGATGGGCGTATCGATAACACGATTCGGTCCGTATTTATCCAGGAAGCCGGCTGTTACGCCGAAAGACCCGCCCAGCACTCCAATATCTTCACCGATGCAGAAAACCTTCTCGTCCTGCTCCATTGCTATATCTAAAGCTTGGGTGATCGCGCTTTTTAAAGAATATCTTTTCATGGTTATCTCCCCTCCTCTACAATATCCGTATAGACATCAACAACCGTTTCTCCTACGTCAAGCAGAGGAGCTGCAAGAGCAAATTCGATTGCAACAGCGATTTCCGCTGCAACTTTTTCATGAATTTGTTCGACTTCGTCCGAACTCGCTATTTTATTATCGATAAGATAGCTTTCAAAGCGTTTAATCGGATCTTTCTGCAGCCACTCTTTCACCTCTGCCGCAGGACGATAATCACCCGAATCTCCTTCAAAGTGGCCACGATGCTTATATGTCTTGCATTCGATCAGAGTGGGACCCTGACCCTGTCTGGCTCTTTTAATAGCCAGACTTGCTGCTTCATAAACTGCCAAAACGTCGTTGCCGTCAACGATAACTGAAGGCATATCATAACCTGTTCCACGTACTGCAATATCCTTTACCTTCATCGAGCGGCTCTGATGAGTTGAAACTCCGTATTGATTATTCTCGCACAAAAATATGACCGGAAGATTCCAGAGGCTGGCGGCATTCAGCGATTCATGAAACAAGCCTTCATTTGACGCTCCGTCACCAAAAAAACACATAGCGACCCTGTCGGCGCCTTGTATCTTTTGCGCTAAAGCGGCACCGGTTGCAAGGGGTAATCCTGCGCCTACCATCCCGTTAGCGCCCAGCATACCGATATCAATGCTTGAAATATGCATCGAGCCGCCTTTTCCTCTGCAATATCCGTCAGCGCGGGCACAAAGCTCAGCCATCATTTTACTGACGTCTCCTCCCTTGCCGATCATGTGTCCATGACCGCGGTGAGTACTTGTAATATAATCTGTTTTTTCAAGATCTGCACAGGCTCCGGCAACGGAAGCCTCCTGTCCAATGGAAAGATGAAGAAAGCCGGGGATGTCTCCAACTTCAAATAAATTACCCGCTTCTTCTTCAAACTTTCTTATCCTTATCATCATTTCGTAAAGATTTAATAATTTCT
>DATMYB010000441.1:0-2545 GCA_035561215.1 Syntrophomonas sp.
GGTATAATTATTCAATGTTATATTTTCTTATGAAGAAGTAATACAGGGGGGAACGGTTTGAAAAGCGACATTGAAATTGCCCAGCAAGCAAAGATGAAGCCCATATCAGAAATTGCCTGCTATATTGGTTTAGGTGATGAAGATATTGAATCGTACGGCAAGTACAAGGCTAAAATTTCCCTGGAAACATGGGGGAAAATCAAGGACAAGCCCAATGGCAAACTGGTGCTGGTGACAGCGATAAATCCAACGCCGGCCGGCGAAGGCAAAACCACCACTACGGTAGGTTTGGGCATGGCTTTGAACCGCTTGGGCCATAAGGCCATCATTGCCTTGCGTGAGCCCTCCCTGGGCCCGAGCTTTGGTGTGAAAGGGGGAGCTGCCGGCGGAGGCTACGCCCAGGTGCTGCCCATGGAGGATATTAACCTTCACTTTACCGGAGACATCCATGCGGTGACTACCGCTCATAATCTGCTGGCCGCTTTGCTGGACAATCATATCCATCAGGGCAATTCTTTGAATATCGATCCCCGTCAGATCGTGCTGCGCCGGGCTATGGATCTAAACGAGCGGGCGCTGCGCAATATCGTACTGGGATTAGGCGGCAAGGCCGACGGCATACCGCGGGAATCGGGATTCGATATCACTGTGGCGTCGGAGGTTATGGCCGAGCTTTGCTTGGCTTCGGACTTAATGGATTTGAAAGAACGTTTCAAGCGTATGGTAGTGGCTTATACTTACGACGGCAAGCCGGTAACCGCCGATGATCTTCATGCGGCCGGATCCATGGCTTTATTGATGAAAGACGCCATCAAGCCTAACCTGGTTCAGACCGTGGAGAATACCCCCGCCTTGGTTCATGGCGGTCCTTTCGCCAATATTGCCCATGGCTGCAATAGCGTTATGGCTACTAAAATAGGCTTGAAATTAGGAGATTATTTAATAACCGAGGCCGGCTTCGGCGCCGACCTGGGAGCAGAGAAATTCCTGAATCTAAAATGCCGTTATGCCGGCCTGAAACCGGACGCCATCGTACTGGTGGCCACTATTAGGGCCCTCAAAAACCACGGCGGAGTCAGCAAAGACAAGCTGGGGGAAGTGAATATGGAAGCGCTGGCCCGGGGCGTAAGCAATTTGGAAAAACAATTGGAGAACCTGAATTATTTCGGTCCCCCGGTAGTGGTGGCATTGAACGAGTTCCCCGGCGATACCCAGGAAGAAATTGATTTCGTCAGAGAAAAATGCCGGGCCCTGGGCGCTGAAATGGCGGTTTCCAGAGTATGGGCCCAGGGCGGCGCCGGCGGCGAGGAACTGGCCCGCAAGGTCATCTCCGCGGCGGAGACTCCCAGCACTTTCAAATTTCTATATGATTTGGATCTGCCGGTCAAGACCAAAATCGAGACCATCTGCCAAAAAATATACGGAGCGGCTGGGGTCAATTACAGCAAGGAAGCCGATCATATGATCGCCCGTTTTGAAGAACTGGGCTACGGCAAACTGCCCATCTGCATGGCCAAGACCCAATACTCCCTCAGTGATGACGCTTCCGCTCTGGGGCGGCCCAGCGGCTTTACCATGACGATCCGGGAGGTAAGACTTTCGGCCGGAGCGGGCTTTATCGTAGCCCTGGCCGGAGCTATTATGACCATGCCGGGGTTGGGGAAAACCCCCGCCGCAGAGAAAATCGACATCCTGCCCAATGGTGAAATCGTCGGCCTGTTTTAAAATCTTTAATGTATGATCAAACGAACACCTGCCTCCACCGTATCGGTGCGGCAGGTGTTTTTTCACGGCAAAATCCAACAGAGGGATGTTCTTTTTGTTTGGTTTTTGCTCCAGTGCTCCTTCATGTTTATACATTCAGCATGACTAATTCAGGTTTTTTACAGGGTAATCAATTTTAGACTTTATCATAAGCAGCAAAAGACTGTTTAAGCTCCTGCTTGTTTTCTATGCAATTTACTTTAAAATCAAGGAGAATAATTCCGCCCGGGTTTGAGGCCGGGTCTCAAAAATACCGCGCACGGCTGAGGTTACGGTGAGGGCGCCGGGCTTTTTGATGCCTCGCATGGTCATGCACATATGCTCGGCCTGAATGACTACCCCGACTCCCATGGGATTCAAGGCCTCGTATATGCAGTCGGCGATTTGCGAAGTGAGTCTTTCCTGGAGTTGCGGCCGGCGGGCATAGGCTTCAGCCACTCGGGCCAACTTGCTGATCCCTACTACTTTGCCGCCCTTGGGTATATAGGCGATATGAGCGACACCGTAAAAGGGCAGAAAATGGTGTTCGCACATGGAATAAATGGGGATATCTTTAACCAGCACCAACTCGTCATGGTACTCGGTGAAGGAAACGTCCAAAAATTCGCGGGGGTTAACGTTCATGCCCCAAAAAAGCTCTTCGTACATCCGGGCTACCCGCGCCGGGGTATTTTTGACTCCTTCCCTTTGCGGATCTTCGCCAATGGCGGTCAGAATCTGTTCTACAGCCCTCTCTATACTCTCTTTGTCCACTGAATTATTATTGTCCATCCTATCCTCC
>DATMYB010000442.1:0-2273 GCA_035561215.1 Syntrophomonas sp.
GTGTTGAAGATAAAAACGATTTTTATTGATAATAAGAGGAGGGAATCACATGAAAAAAGTTGTAGCGCTCGTGTTGGCTCTGTTGCTTTCCGTTAGCTTTGCTGCATGCTCAAATACCCAAAATGAAACCACAGGGGAAAATACAACCGACGGGGCAGGTTCATTTACTTATCAGAAATTGTATGAATATCCTGCGGTGCAGCCCATCAAATCACAGGCGCCTATGGATAATTTACATTATGTCCAGGGTGAGGTCCCCGTTATTGCATTTATGCCTGCAGGAACCGAGTATCCATATATAATGGCTGTTGGAGAAGGAATCAAGACTGCCGCTGACAAATTTGGCGCAAAAGTTGTCACACTGGCGCCGGAAAGCGGCGCCGATATCAACGGTCAGGTCGGTAAGCTGCAGGATGCC
Organism: Syntrophomonas sp.; assembly: GCA_035561215.1. Taxonomy (GTDB): domain Bacteria; phylum Bacillota; class Syntrophomonadia; order Syntrophomonadales; family Syntrophomonadaceae; genus Syntrophomonas_B. The sequence goes on from DATMYB010000442.1 coordinate 419, forward strand.
ATAACCATGGGCGTCGACGTTATCCTGATCAATCCGCATGATGATAGCGCGGCCGCTCCTTTGATTCAACAAGCGCTTGATGCGGGGATAGCAGTATTCAACCTGAATTCAGACAGTACTGATTTTGTATGTCCTCTTACCGGTGTTGTAGGTTATGCTCAGAAAAAAGGCAATATAGAACAAGCTAAGATGATCACAGAAAAATTTAAGGATAAGAAACTTGTGATCGGTATCATTGAAGGACTTCCCGGATATCATAACGATCAGAGAACCGGTGGCTTTAAGGAAGGCATTGCAAGCCATCCTGATTACGAGATTGTAGCAAGCGTGAATGGTTCATGGAATACCGACGGCGGTAATACGGCGGCCATGGATATGCTTCAGGCCCATCCCGATATCAATTTGATTTATGCTGCAAACGATATGGAAGCTATGGGTGCATTGACAGCTTGTAAGACTCTTGGCCGTACTGACGTCATCATTTGTGCAAACGACGGCAATACGGAATATCTGGAAGCAATCTATGATGGTTCCGTATATTCTACATTGAATACTGTTCCGTATGAGATGGGCCTTGTCGCGTGCCAAGCCGCTATTGACGCGCTTTATGGCGAATTCCAGGGTGGCTGGGTAGAATCTCCCGGTTATGTAGCCACTAAGGAGAATGTGCTTTCGTTCCTGCAGAAACCCGAAACATTGATGCCTCGTCCGTCCAAAGAATATTAAATCAGGAAAGGCTATAAAGAAACCGTGCCGGCGGTAAAGCGCTGCCGGCACGGTTCCGATAATTTAGGAGACAGCGATGGACAGAAACGGTGAAATTTTATGGGAATTGAGACATGTATCAAAGTACTTCTCCGGCGTTCAGGCTTTAGATGATGTTTCGGTACAATTCCGTAAGGGTGAAATACATGCGTTAATCGGAGAGAACGGAAGCGGAAAATCTACTTTGATCAAGTGCCTTTCCGGTGTACATCAGCCGGAGGAAGGCATACTGCTTCATAACGGGAAACAGATAAATATTACGAATCCGATCGTAGCCAGGAAACACGGGGTAGCCACAATATTTCAGGAATTTTCACTGGTTCCGACTCTGAGCGTAGCAGAAAATATATTCCTTGGACGTTTACCTGCCCAAAATAACGGGAAAGGTCTCATTTCATGGGATATCATGTGTAAAAAGGCAAAAGAAATTCTGAATAAACTGGATATTGAGATTGACCCCAATGTAATCGTAAATAAGTTATCTGTTGCGCAGCAGCAGTTGGTTGAGATAGCGAAAGCTCTCTCCATGGATGCAACTCTGCTCATTATGGACGAGCCTACGACTGCACTGGGACTTTCTGAAATTGAAAGGCTGCATCAATTAACCCGCAAGCTGAGGGATGAGGGCTATTCAATTATTTACATTTCGCATCGTTTGGATGAATTAGTGAATTTGGTGGATTTTGTAACCGTGTTAAAAGACGGTAAAGTAACGGGGGAATGTAAAAAAGAGGATATCAATGTTAACGAAATCGTGAGGATTATGATCGGATCTGATATTGCAAATCATTATCCAAAGCAGTGCAATGTGCAAGATGAGGTCTTATTCCGGGCAAAAGGCCTGGAAACGGCAGAGGGCGTTTATGATATAACACTGGATGTTAAACGTGGAGAAGTTCTTGGGTTAGCGGGTCTTATCGGCTCCGGCAGAACCGAGATAGCAAGGGCAATATTTGGCGCCGATCAATTGATAAAAGGCAGCATTGAAATGTGCGGCAGGAAGGTTCCCATTGAAAAACCGGCTCACGCCATCAAAAATGGGATTGCCTTTATTACCGAGAACAGAAAAACCGACGGTTTATTCATGAAC
>DATMYB010000443.1:0-6011 GCA_035561215.1 Syntrophomonas sp.
TGAGTTTTAAGCGCCGAATAAATTTTCACTCTGCTAGGCGTCGGAAGGAGGCGTAGCCGTAGCTACAGCGACTGACGACAACAACGCAGATGGAAATTTAGACAAGCTTAAAACCAAAGTTTTAGTTGGTCAAGACACTAGTCATCTTAAATATGATTAAGAACGCGTCCGCGCAAGTTGAGAAGCTGCTATGCATATATATATCAGGAAGACATTAGTCCTTGCCAGCCGGATGAATTGGCTTTAAGATAATAAGATAGCCGGGGAGAAGGAGGTAATACGATGATTATCGGTATTGATATAGATAACACCATTACTCATACGACGGAGATGATTCTGCATTACGCAACCATATTCGGCCAGAAGCAGGGGCTAAATACCGTCCCGGATCTGAATCACTACTATCTGGAGGACATATTGGGCTGGGATAAAAAGGTAGCCGACGACTTTCTGGTACAGCGTTTGTGCGACATTTACTCCAATATGCGTGCCAAAGATCAGGCGGCGGAGGTAATCCGGGAATTGAAAAAGCAGCACCAGATCATTTTGATCACCTCCCGCAATCAAAAATTCCCTGCGGTGCAAGAGGTCACCGCGGACTGGCTGTCCCGGAACGAAATCGAGTATGATCGGCTCATTTTAAATAAAACCAGCAACATGCATTATTTCAGCAAACTGGATGCCTGCTTGTCAAACGGGGTGGAGGTAATGATCGAGGACCATCACCAACTGGTCAGTGAATTAAGCGCTCAAATACCGGTCATCATGTTTGAATATCCTTATAACCGGCACTTGCAGCATGAGAATATCATCCATGTCAACCATTGGCGGGAAGTGGCCGACTGGCTGGAGCAGTATCAACCGCGGCACATCAGCAACGTTGGTTAAAATCACGTGAAATTGCATATCATGTAAACACCCGATTCCATCTTCCATCAAGGAGGCTTGACATTAGCATGGAGAAAGTCCTCGCGCGACAACTCGTTCGGGATCACGGCAGATACGCGGGCCGGGAGGTCGAAATCAGCGGCTGGATACGAAGCAACCGTGATCAGAAATCTTTCGGGTTTATCGCCTTAAATGACGGTACCCATTTCAATACCATTCAGGTCGTCTATGAAAAAGAACGTCTGAGCGACTACAGCGACATTGTCCATTACCGGGCCGGCTCCGCCGTAACCGTAAAAGGAGTCGTGGTGGCCACGCCCACGGGCAAGCAACCCTTTGAAATTTCCGCCCGGGAAGTGATACTGGAGGGAGATTCGCCGGAAGACTATCCCATTCAGCCTAAAAAACATTCGCGGGAGTTTTTGCGGGAGACGGCTCATCTGCGTCCCCGCACCAATCTTTTCGCCGCCGTTTTCAGGATCAGATCGCTGCTGGCCTATGCCATCCACCAATTCTTCCAGGAACGCGGGTTTATCTATGTGCATACGCCCATTATTACCGCTATCGATGCCGAAGGAGCCGGGGAAATGTTTCGGGTCACCACCTTGGACCCCCAGCATCCGCCGCTGCAGGAGAACGAAGAGGTGGATTTCAGCCGGGACTTTTTCGGCAGCAAGACCAACCTGACGGTCAGCGGTCAATTGCAGGCGGAAATTTTCGCTTTGGCTTTCCGGGACGTGTATACCTTCGGTCCTACCTTCAGGGCCGAGAACTCCAATACTGCCCGGCATGCCGCCGAATTCTGGATGATCGAGCCGGAAATGGCTTTTGCCGACCTGGAAGACGATATGCGCATGGCGGAGGCCATGATAAAATACATCATTACTTATATATTGGATCACGCCCCCGAGGAGATGGAATTTCTCAACAGCTTTGTGGATAAGGGCCTGCAGGAACGGTTAACCAGTGTAGTCAAGGCCGAATTCGCCCGTGTCACTTATACCGAAGCGGTAAAATTGCTGCGGGAAGCCGAGGCGGATTTCGAATATCCGCCCGCCTGGGGCAGCGATTTGCAGACGGAGCACGAACGCTATCTGACTGAGCAGATTTTCCATAAGCCGGTATTTGTCACTGACTACCCCAAGGATATAAAAGCCTTTTACATGCGCTTGAATAACGACGGCCAAACCGTGGCCGCCATGGACCTGCTGGTACCGGGCGTAGGTGAGATCATCGGCGGCAGTCAGCGGGAAGAACGCTACGAAGTGCTGCAGCAGAAAATGGCGGAATTCCATATCAGCAAAAAAGACCTGTGGTGGTATCTGGATCTGAGAAAATACGGCGGCGTGAAACACGCCGGCTTCGGATTGGGATTTGAAAGGATGCTGATGTATATAACCGGGATCAGCAATATCCGGGATGTCCTCCCCTTCCCCCGCACCGTCAAATCCTGCGAATTCTAACCAGCCTTAGTGCAAGGCAAGCAGAGACCTTTGAATTGAGCGGGAAGGTTATCTGTTTCCAGATCTTCAATCATGATGCCGGGACAAGGGCGTGTCGCAAAACATTTATTGAAAACGCAAAGGAACACCCCCTGTTTGTCTGAAACATACAGTGGGCAGTGGGGCTTTCTCTCCCTGAATTATAAATTATTCCAACGAATTATGGATAGACATAGCCCTCAACTTTCTCTGCGGGCGTAATCTTTGTTACGATAAGTTGGGGATCATCATATTTATGCCCATCATATTCATATTGCCCGATGAAGAGGGTGCCTGTAACCGTCACCCATGAGTCTTCTTTTAATGCAGACGCCTTGTCGTATCTGCAAATTATCCCGGCAGGCGATAAATCCGCTACGCAACATGACATCATTAAACGGGCGGGTACAAACTCATTACTTTTCATAAATTCGGGGTCTTTATATACATATCCTGTCATGATGACCGTATACCCTTTATATTTTTCCATGTCCGAGTATATTTCGGAAAACCAAAGGTCGAAATCATCATTTGACACGGTAATTTTCTTGTTTGCTATATCTAAACCGGGCAGACCAGTTGAATATTCGCCTTCTGAAACAGAAGTTTGCGTGTCGGGGGCAGCAGTGTCTAGGGAGTCTGTCGCCGATGGCAGGTCATTCTGAACAATTGCGGACGAATCGTTTGTAGGTTCGGCACTGCTAGCGCCGGCGTTTGTCGATGGGTCTTGCTTGTGAGCATTATATGAACTTTGGTTGGATTGGCCTGAAAAAACATTCCCGCCAATATAATTGCCAGCGAGATCGGAAGCGTTCAGAGGACTGTGCGGAAGCAATAACAGCAAAATAGGAATCGCCAGCACGAAGCAGTGCGCAGAACGTATTTTGTGCTGGGGGCGAAATAGCCTGCCAAGCCCTGCCAAAGCCCATATACCCATGATGATTACCGTAAAGTAAAAATAGGGCTCCATTCTGGGAGTGACATACGAAAGGTATTGCCCACTTCTCACCAAATCAAATATAAGACACCCAAAAATGGAATAGCACAAGAACTCCAAGAAAATCTGTGGGTTAAAACTCCTTGCTCGCATATTTACATCCCTCCTAAGGCGGAAAATAAAAAGACTACGGCAAAACATACGATAAAGGCCGTAAATAATAGCCTGCCAATAAAACGCTTCGAGAACCCCGAAGAGAGCATCAACACGTTTTTAATATCCATCATCGGCCCAAACACAAGGAATCCCATAATTGCTCCCATCGGGAATTGCTGTGCAAAACTGCGGGCGATAACGGCATCGGAAGAGGAACACAGAGAAAGAACAAACGCCATTATCATCATAATCATAATGGAAACGGCCAACCCTGCGCCATGCTGCGCAGCAGTGAATATCCCGGTTCCCAGCACCTGAAAAATGGAAGCGATAAAAGTTCCAATCACCAAATATTTTCCGACACTAAAGAATTCCGCTTGCGAATGGCGTATGAACAGACCGACTTTTCCCTTGAAAGTAGTGATTGATTCGGCGTCCTCATAACAGCCGCAACTGCACATAAGCCGATCCAGCGCTCCACCGGCTAATACATTTCCTTTCGGAGGCCGAGCTGCAAAGATAAGCCCAATCATAACAGCGGCTATAATTCCAAGGCCAACGCGTCCGATCACAATGGTCAGGTCGCCGCTAAAAGCGTAATAGGTCGATAAAATAACCACCGGATTGATTACCGGGGTGGCCGTCATAAAGGTAACAGCCGCAGGAAGCGGAATTCCTTTCCGCACCAAGCTCCTAAATATAGGTATCGAAGCACAGTCGCAGACCGGAAGACAAAATCCGCCTATAATTGCCGCCAGCATTCCCATGCCAATCGATTTGGGAAATCGGCGTTCAATGGCATTTTGCGGGATAAAGACCTGAATTGCGGATGAAAGCAATACGCCGATCAGCAAGAACGGAACGGCCTGCAGGATGATTCCTAAAAATACGTTGATAATGGTATTGACCGGGATTTGGAACGTCTCGAAAACCGGTCTGGCAATAAAATAAAGGGCAACAATCAGGACAACTGTTCGGAAGAAAAATTTTACAGGACGCTCTTTCTTTTCGAAAAGCTGTCTATATAGATCTTCATATGCCTTTACCTCATATATATTGATCCCGGGATTGATTCCATTCAATAGACGTCGAATTCGAATAAAAGCGGTTGTCGAATATACATTGCGCAGAACGGCAAAATTACTGTTTGCAATCTGCTCGGGCAGGGCGCCTCCCGTCCTGCCCAGCAGTTTTTCTATGTTGGCCGCATCTGCGATGTGCAGCACTTTTTGGATTTTACATAAGCGGCGCAGCGAGGAATGCAAAAGCAAAGACTGTAACTGGAAAAATGGGACAACACCGTTCCACTCAATCCAAATTTCATCAAACTCCTGGCTTTGTATGAAGCTGCTGATTTGCTGGGCGATCTGGTTGGGCTGCTGTTCCAAAGTTTTTTTAGGGAATTTAATATTGTCACAGTTATGGTATCGGCTGTAAAATTCCTCCTCGCCGGTCTCAAACTGGATGACAAGTATCCTAAGGTTCCGCCAATCGCGTCTGTTCAGCAGGGTGTTTAAAAACGTCGTTTTTCCGGCGTCCAGAAATCCGGTTACAACATAAATCGGTATGGGCATTCTATCATTCCCCGCTGAAGAGGCCAACCAGCTCCTGTCGGTTTAAATTCCGGCCTATGATACAAAGCATATCGCCGCTGACGGTACTCTTTGTAATCTGTATATCTCCGGGAAGGTATTGTAAATTAATATATCCGCCTGGGCCGCGAACAATGCCTTTTGCGCGAAAAATCGTTCCTTTTGCCTTCCGCTCCATATTCGATACCCGTGCCTTCAAATCTTCTATACTGAACATTTGATTTGTCCGTATGGTAACCGTATCAAAGGTTTCTTCCGCCGAATGATGGTGCTCGCAATTATGGCCATGGTTATGGCCACTGTGGTGGTGTTTGCATCCACATCCTTGTCCATGACTACCATGCTCCGCATGCTGGCGGTGGATATTCTGTGTATTTAAAATTTCTGCGGCATTGATTTGACTCCAAGGCTTTGAGAGAATGGCCGCATGGGGATTAAGTCCTTTGATGATTTCATAAGCAGCATTTACCTTTTCGGGGAAATCCTTAGTGCGGCTAAGCAGAATAACGTCGGCATTTTGAATTTGATCCTCAAAAAATTCCCCAAAGTTTTCAAGATACATTTGGCAGCGCTTTACATCCGCGACGGTTATTTTAACCTTCACATTTGCTAAAGGCTGAATACGGGGGTCTGAACATGCCTTCACAATGTCCGACAGCTTTCCCACGCCTGACGGTTCAATAATGATTTTATCCGGGCGGAAGCGATCCAAGATCTCTTTAAGAGCTTTGATAAAATCGCCTGAAAGGCTGCAACAAATGCAGCCAGAGTTGATTTCTTTCACTTCAATGCGGCTGGATTTCAGCAGGGCAGCATCGACGCTGATATCGCCAAAATCATTTTCGATGAGAACAACCTTCTCCTTTGCAACTGCCTCTTTGAGAAGTTTTTGAATCAGCGTGGTTTTTCCCGCTCCTAAAAATCCAGATATGATATATATTTCTGTTGTCATACTAC
>DATMYB010000444.1:0-11748 GCA_035561215.1 Syntrophomonas sp.
GTATTATAACGGCGCCATCAAGCAAATAAATAAAAAAATTGCCATGCAAAAGTATATTTATTCAGATGGAAAGGGGTAAGGGTAAGTTATGAGTCTTATATCATCGTTGGATGTCAGTTGCAGCGGCTTGACCGGTGAAAAAACCAGAATGGAGTTAATCGCTCGGAATATTGCCAATATCGAAGTGACCAGGACCGCAGCCGGCGGCCCGTACCGCCGCAAAGTAGCGGTATTTAAAGAAGTTCTGGAAAACGCCGTCAACCAATCCCAAGATCCGTCGAATATTATCGGTTCGGGCGTTTCTGTTTACAAGATTTTGGCGGATAACGCGCCGCCGCTGATGGTATTGGACCCTCAGCACCCGGATGCCAATGAGGAAGGTTACGTGGCCAAACCCAATATTAACCTGGCCAATGAAATGGTGGATTCCATTGCCGCTTCCAGATCCTACGGCGCTAATGTAACTGTTTTGAACGCTACCAAATCAATGGCGGATAAAGCTTTGTCCATCGGTTAGGGCTAAAAACATATGTCATAAATGAAATGATTTGAGGAGTGGAATGCATGAATATTGCCGATGTCAGTTCTATATTAAAGACCGTCTCCGACCCGGTGACCGGTATGTCCAACCAGGTACAGAATCAATCGGAAAGAAGTTTCAGTCAGATACTCACGGATCAATTGGAAGAGGCCGATAAGCTGCAGAAAAACTCTGATCGGCTGATTGAAGCTTTTTTAATTGGAGAGCCGGTGGAAATACATGAGATGATGATAGCTGCGGAAAAAGCTGATTTGGCCATCAGGCAAACAGTTGAAATCAGAAATAGGGTGATCGATGCCTATAAACAGATTACCAACATGCAAATCTGATATAAGACGGAGCGGAAATGGATTATATTAAAGGTTTACAGACAAAATGGCAGGAGTTATCTCTTATCAGAAAATCGATGATCGTGGTGCTGGCGGGCTGCCTTCTGTTATCTGCATTGCTTTTTTATCATTCGGCCACGAAAGTTGAGTATGCCACCCTCTTCACGAATTTGCAGACTGAAAGTGCCGGTAAAATCGTGGAAGCGCTCAAGGAAATGAAGGTTCCGTATAAATTGACGGATGAGGGCGCAACCATCATGATTCCCAAAGATCAGGTATATGAAGTCAGATTGGACCTGGCCGGCAAAGGCGTAGTGGCAGAAAGCGGGTCGGGATTTGAGCTATTTAATACCAGTGATTTAGGCGCCACCGATTTTGAACGGAATATTAATTATCAGCGGGCCTTGCAGGAGGAATTGCGCCGGAGCATCGTCCAGATCGATGCCGTCAAACAAGCCCGGGTGCACCTGGTTTTGCCGGAAAAGAGCGCGTTTGTGGAGAACCAAAACGCCCCGCAAGCTTCCATCGTATTGGAACTCAAACCGTTTGTCACATTGAAACCCGCCCAGGTGGAAGGCATCGCTAAGCTGGTGGCAGGGGCGGTAGAAAATTTGAAATATGAAGACGTAAACATCGTCGATACTGATGGAAACGTATTAAGCGACAATATGGCCGACAACGGCAAGAATCAATTCCAAACCGACCAGTATGAAATAAAAAGGGCTTATGAGCTGGCCATGGAAAAAAGAATCAAGCAATTGCTGGAGCGGATATACGGTACCAATAAAATCGTAACCATGGTAAGCGCCAATATGGATTTTAACCAGAAACAAACGGATAGCGTCGTATGGGGCGATCAAGGCGTGGTGGTAAGCGAACAGAACAGCGAAAAAACTGCTAATACTACGGAAGGTCTGGAACCGGTGGGGGATCCCAACCGTGTTTCTTACGACAGCGGACTGGGGACAACTACCAGTTCCTCGGAGACTTCCTCTACCAGGAACTATGAGATCAACAAAATGCAGGAGCAGGAAGTGTACACCCCCGGGCGGGTAACATCTTTATCGGTGGCTGTCGCCATCAATGGAAATTTGACCCAGGCCAGAGAAACACGCATTAAAAATGTCGTGGGCGCGGCCATAGGTTATAACGCCCAACGGGGTGACACCATAGATGTCATGAGTACCAAATTCGACGAGAGCGCTTTGGAAGCGGAAAAGGCGGCCATGGACAAGGCGGAAGCCGATGCCAAGCGGCAGGAACAAATCAGCAAATGGATGTCCTGGGGTTTCAAAGGCTTGGGTTTGGCAGCGCTGTTCTTGTTGGCTTGGGTGCTGATGCGCAGATCAAGACCCAAGGATGATGAGTGGCCGGAAATAGAGGAGCAGGAACCGGTGCCGGTACAAGATATTGAGGAACAAATCGAACAGATGGAAGATCAATCCATTCATCCCAACGATGAGGAGCGGATCAAGCAAATATTCAGGAACGAGCCGGAAGTAGCTGTGCAAATCATCAATAGTTGGTTGGAGGATAGTGAGGGCGAGATCAATGGCTAAAGAACCAAGCCTTAGCGGCGTGCAAAAAGCCGCGACGCTGATGATTGCATTGGGGCCGGAGCAATCATCGGGAATTTTAAAATATCTGAAGAAAGAAAAACTGGAACGTCTTACTGCGGAAATTGCCAATACCTATTCGATTAAACCGCAGGAGATCAGGAGCGTTTATAGCGAATTTCTGCTGCTGAGTTCTGCCCGTTCGGCTTTCTCCAGCGGAGGACTCCAATATACCAAGAAGCTGTTGGAAAAAGCCTTCGGCACACAAAAATCGGAGGAAATTCTGCGGGCGTTAATCCCCCATAACCGGCCTTTCAACAATATCAGAAAAGTGGGCCCCAAGCAATTGGTGAGTTTTTTGAATAACGAACACCCCCAGACGATTGCCTTGATTTTATCCAATCTGGATCCCGAGCAGTCGGCGGGCATATTAAATTATCTTCCCGAAGAGATGCAGAGTGATATCGCGTGGCGTATTGCCACTATGGAAAGAACGTCCCCCGATGTCATTAAAGAAGTGGAGACGGTGCTGGAAGACAGGCTTTCCGGCGTTTCCAGCCGAGACTACACCATTGCCGGGGGAATCAAGGATCTCGTCAATATTCTCAACATGGTGGATCGGGGCACAGAAAAGAGAATCCTTGACACTATGGGCCAGGAAGATCCGGCTTTAGTGGACGAGATCAGGAAGATGTTGTTCGTCTTTGAGGATATCATTATGCTGGACGATCAAGCTGTACGCAGATTCTTACAGGAAACCGACTTTAAAGATCTGGCCCTGGCCCTTAAAGGCTCAAACTCCGAGGTGGGCGCAAAAATATTCAAGAATTTGTCGCAAAGAGCGAGGGAAATGCTGCAGGAGGACATCGAAATCCTTGGTCCGGTGCGGGTAAGAGATGTGGAAGACAAGCAGCAAAAGATTGTGCAGATTATCAGAAGGCTGGATGAAAACGGCGAAATCATAATAGCGCGGGGCGGTGGTCAGAATGCGGTTATCATCTAATGTTATCAAGCAAGTGAATTGCGAACTGGAAAGCTGCGCTGTGCATTCCAATGTGAACTTGGGTTCGAAAAATCAGCCCGAGGAGCTCCCAACCCTTATCGATATGAAAAGCGTGGAGAAGGAAGCCGCGGCAATTATAGCCCAGGCCCGCGCCCAGGCGGATGAATTGATAGCCCAGGCACATAGCCGGACGGAACAGATCGAACGCGATGCCTATGAACAAGGTCAGCAAAAAGGTTATGAAGATGGTTATCAAAAAGGCTTGCAGGCGGCTAAAGCCAATGAAGAACAGGCCCGCCGCGAATTCGATCATGCCGCCGAAAACTTGCTGCAGGAGATCGATTCCTTGCAATCATACGTTTATCGTGAAACGGAGAAAGAAATGATCGGCCTGGCGGTGGAGATTGCGGAAAAACTGGTGGGCCGGCAATTGGACATCAGGCCCGACACCATCGTGGATCTGGCTAAAAAGGCCTGTGTGCAGGCCCGGGACAGCAAGCAGATCGTGTTGTATGTTTCTCCGGAGCAATTAGACGCCGTTAGGGTCAGGCAAGACGAGATAGAAGAACTGTTTTATCGGTCCGAACATTTTGTCGTGGCGGCCGATTCTGGTATTACCGCCGGCGGGTGCCGGGTCGAAACGGAATGTGGATACATAGACGCCCAGCGTGAAACCATGTCGGAGCAAGTAAAAAAAATTATAAAGGAAGCGTAACGTGAAAACCTTTGACTTGGAGTCTCTGCAAGAAAAACTGCACAATGCGACGCTATTTGTCTTCGTGGGCAAAGTGACCCGGGTCATCGGTTTGATTATAGAGGTCAAAGGTATCCGGGCTTCTATCGGCGATATCTGCGAAGTCGAGATCATCGGCAGAAAAAACCGGCTGACGGCGGAAGTCGTCGGTTTTAAAGACGATCTGTCCATGATCATGCCCTTGGGAGAGCTGGACGGTATTGCGCCTGGATGCAAAGTCTATGCGATGGGAAGGAAATTGACCATAAGAGTGGGACGAGAACTGCTGGGGAATATCCTTAACGGTCTGGGCGAAGTCATCAACCAGGATCAGGTGGAATTGTCGGGCGGATGCTATTCAGTACATAACGAGCCTCCCGATCCTTTGAAAAGAAAACCGATTACCGAGGTATTGGAAACGGGGGTAAAAGCAATTGACGCTTTGCTGACTTGCGGAGTCGGACAAAGAATGGGCATATTCGCCGGCAGCGGCGTGGGAAAAAGCACCCTGCTGGGGATGATGGCCCGCAACAGTTCCGCTGATATCAATGTTATTGCGTTGATTGGCGAGCGGGGACGTGAGGTGCTTGAATTTATCGACCGAGATCTGGGTCCGGAGGGATTGGCTCGTTCCATCGTAGTCGTATCGACCTCCGACCAGCCGGCTTTACTCAAAGTCAAAGCCGCCCAGGTGGCAACCGCGGTGGCTGAATATTTCAGAGATCAAGGCTGCAATGTGCTGTTGATGATGGATTCAATTACCCGTTTTGCCATGGCCCAACGGGAAATCGGTCTGGCCGTGGGCGAACCTCCGACCAGCCGGGGCTATACCCCGTCAGTCTTCGCCATGCTGCCCAAACTGCTGGAACGGGCGGGCAACACGGAAACAGGTTCCATAACCGGTTTATATACCATTTTAGTCGAAGGCGACGATATGAACGAACCGGTAGCGGATGCGACCCGGGGTATTTTGGACGGTCATATCGTACTTTCAAGAAAAAACGCCATTAAAAATCATTTTCCGGCCATTGACGTGCTGGAGAGCATCAGCCGGTTGATGCCGGTGCTGACCAGCAGCCAGCATCAAAAAACAGCGGCCCAATTGCGAGACCAACTGGCTCTTTATACCAACAGTGAGGATATGATCACCATCGGCGCCTATGAAAAAGGACACAATCCCCGACTGGATGAGGCGGTGGAGAACTATCCCGCCATAATCGAGTTTTTGAAACAAAACGTAACCGATACTTATACCTTGCCGACAACGCTGAGTGAAATGACGGCGGTTTTCAAAACCGGGGTGATATAAATGGAAAGGTTCAAATTTGCCTTGGAGCATGTGCTCAAATATCGTCAAAATCTTGAAGACCAGGAAAAGATCTTGTTAGCCAAGGCCATGCAGCGGGTCCGGCAGGAAGAAGGCGCCGCCCAGCAGCTTCATGAGGAAAAATATCGGAGCATCAGTTCTTTCGATATCCGGGTCGCCGACCTGATGTATATGCGGCAGCATGAATCCTATATGAGTCTGCTGGATTTACGGATACAGAACCAGCAGCAACAGTTGGCTAAAGCGGAGAAAGTATGTAATACCGCCCGTGTCCGGGTAGTTGATGCTTCTTCAAAGAGAAAAGCGCTGGAAAGGCTGAAAGACAAGCAGTGGGCCGAATACCAGCGGGAACAGTTAAAAGCGGAGCAAAAGGTTCTCGATGAAGTGGGCATTTCTGCATATTCCCGCAAAAGAATCTAGTGCTCTGTTAAGTCTAAAAGTTCATTTTATCCGTCGAGAAAAATTTTCACAGGGCAAGGCGGAGGAATGAGGAATACTGGACGTATTGCGATTGACGACAACGCAGCCCTGCGAAAATTTGGCCGACGGGAGACGGGAATTGAAGTTTTAGGCTTAACAGAGCACCGGGTAAAGGAGGTGAAACATGCAAGCGTTAAGTGTTGAATTAATCACGGGTGGTCAACGAAAAGCCGCCGCGGCTGGCAAGGAAGGAACCACTGTCGGCAGCAAAGGTCATTCCCAGGGAGACAAAAAATTTGCTGAAATCTTCGGACAGTTGGCCTCAGCTTCAACCGTGCAGGATCAGGGCAAAATGCCGGGGGATAAAAACGCGTCCGCAAAAATCATCGATTTTCAGAGTAGTTCCACTGCCGCCGGCTCTGCTGCTGATACCGCAGTCGGCCAGACTGACGCCAATGCCGCAGTTGCCTTGGAATTAACCGGGGCAGTGGCGCCCCAGGTCTTGATTTTAAGCATTCTCGACGGTTTGGGCGGTTGGGGCAATGGGGTCACAGGCGCAGCCTTTGGCGATGCAGCCGATTCAGGCGATCAGACAGTGATGCTGATGGGCGCCGGATTACCCTCTCTGAACGGAGGGGGAGAAAACCAATCTGTTTTTGGCGGTGTTGATGGTGCTATCACTGGCAACGGCCAAAATTCCACCGGAGCGGTTGAATTTCTGTCGGAAGTCCTGAACCGCGGCCTGATGCCAGCCGGTGCGGATGGCAGCGAACCGGTTATGCCGGAGAAAAATAACGCCGGTCTATCGATGACGACTGTCGGCGCTGCTTTAACCGGAAGTCAGACGGCGGTCGGGGTACCCGTTGATCAAATCGGCTGGCAGCCGCCGGAAATAAATCGAACCGTTGCCGGTACAGGAATCCCGGTTAACGGCGCGGCCCTGATGCAAGCCCATGCCGGGAGCATCGTCGAGGAGATAAATCCAGTCCCCCCAACGGTTGGAATCAGCGGCAGCACGACCCGGAGCGAGGGTCAGTCCGTGCTGCCAACTGCCGCCCCTGTGGCCTTGACCGGCGACATGAGCGAAACGGGACTTGATTCTCAGAAAACGATTCAGACCTATAGGGCAGCGGCCTCCATTTCCGCCGAATCGGCGAAGTCTGTATCCGACAGTTCCGGTCTCAACAGCCAGATAGAATCGATTCGTTCCAATTTAGGCAGCAACCGTTTGAACCAACCGGTTGAAGCCGGCAAATCAGAAACTCCGGCCAGTATACGGGATATTATCTTCCCTACCGGGAATTCGTCTGCGGCCGATAGTTTTGCCGGGACAGGAACGGCATCGGCCATCATCGGTGACAGCCGTACGGCGCCGACTGCCGAAGCCGGAAAACCATTCACGGCTCCGTCTGCCATCGATTATATTGCGGCCCGTATCGCCGGACAGGTAAAAAACGGAGTCAACAGCCTGGAAATAAGCCTGAAGCCTGAGTATTTGGGCAAATTGAAGCTGCAGCTCCTGTCTCATGAAGGTTCATTATCCGTCAACATAGTCGCTCATACCGGGGAAACGCTGAATCTGATCAATGCCAATCTACATTATATCAAAGACAGTCTTGACCAGCAGGGCATCAAATTGACGGATATGAACGTAAATTTGGCCAACCAGGAAAGGCAGGACAGTCAGGCCGGTAACGGGTACCGGGAAGAAGGCAGAACCGGTAACTGGCAGTCAAAATCTCAGGAAAGTTTCGAAAATACGCCCCATTGGGAGCAGAAATCTTCATCCAACCATAATTTACTCAACATTCTTGCGTAAGGAGGTGTTTCTATTGTCATCAGTGACAACGGTGGGTTCAACCACATCCACTGCTTCAACTGCCAATACAACCAGTACAACCATATCCAACTCACTGGGCCAGGCGGATTTCCTTAAAATCCTGGTGGCGGAAATGCAGTATCAAGACCCGACCAATCCAACCAGCAATACCGAGTATGTTGCCCAATTGGCGCAATTCAGCATGCTGGAACAAATGCAGACCATTACGGACGCCATCAACAGTTCCAATTTGCTGCAGTCCGCCGGCATAATAGGAAAGACGGTGACGGCCTCCGATGGCAGTCAAACCATTACGGGTACGGTTGATTCAATCGTAGTAGAAGATTCGGTACCCTATGCGGTCATCGGCGAAGATATGGTCCCCGTGAGCCTCATTACCAGCATAAGCTGAGAGGAGTGATTGGAGGTGGCGGGATTGAACAGTAACATCAATCGCTACGATCCGATTCTCCCGCCGGCATATACAGGCACGGCCGGTCCGGCTCAAAACAAGAACGTAACGGGAAGCGCTTTTAAAGAGGTTTTACAGCAGAAATTATCTACGGACACCATAAAATTCAGCCAGCACTGCCAGAAAAGAATGGAACAGAACCATATTTATCTGGATCAGCAGCAGGTGAACAAGCTTAACAGCGCGGTGGACAAGGCGGAAACCAAAGGTGCGCGCGAGTCCTGCGTGATCATGGAAGACATGGTGTTTATCGTAAACGTTGCCAGCCGGACGGTGAAGACGATCGTGGACGAACAGAGAATGAAGGACAATGTGTTTACCAATATCGACAGTGCAGTAATCATATAGGCCGGACCTCGCTGAGGAAGCCTTTACTGCCGCAGCTTAAAATTATGAAGGGGGTCAATTTATTATGATGCGTTCACTTTATTCCGGGGTATCCGGGTTGCAATCCCATCAAACGAAGATGGATGTGATCAGCAACAATATTTCCAATGTGAATACCGTGGGCTTTAAAAAGAGCCAAACCGTCTTTCAGGATATGCTCAGCCAAACCATTGCCGCCGGCACGGCAGCCGATACCAGCGGCGGCAGAAATGCCCAGCAAATCGGAACCGGGGTTAAAGTTAGCTCCATCAACGTCATTACCACCCAGGGAGCTATCTATTCCACCGGCAGCAGCACCGATATAATGATCCAGGGGGAAGGGTATTTTATGGTGACGGACGGCGAAAATGAGTACTATACCCGCGCCGGCTCTTTTACCCTGGACAATGACGGCAATATGGTCAATGGCGCGGGCATGATCCTGTGCGACGATTCGGGAGACCCCATCCAAATCGAGATCGATGATTACAGCGGCGACATAAACATCGCTGCCAACGGCACCATTACCTATACTGATGCCGACGGTGAACCGCAGGAGTATGGCAGTCAAATCGGATTGACTACCTTCCCCAATCCTGCGGGATTAACCAAAGTCGGAGGCTCTCTTTATACAGTCAGCGCCGCCTCCGGTGATCCCAATGATACAGCCATTCCGGGGGAAGACGGCACCGGGACTTTGTGTTCCAACGCTTTGGAAATGTCCAATGTTGATCTGTCCTCGGAATTTGTGGATATGATCGTGGCCCAGAGAGGTTTTCAGGCCAATTCCAAATCGATTCAGACTTCAGATGAGATGCTGCAGGAATTAATGACCCTTAAACGGTAGCAGATGGTAGTGGGAATAAGCGCGGAAGAAGCGTTACTTGCTTCTTCCGCCGGTAAAAAGTAGAAAAGCAGAGAGAAGGAGAATGAAAATGGCGTCGCAACGTGATGAAACCCAAGAAAAATCTAAAGGTAAAAACAATCAAATGCTTAAGAGTCTGGCAGTGACCCTGCTCATTCTCGCTCTCGGGGTCAGCCTGCTATTCCCGGGCGAACCTCAAAGATTACTGGCGAGCTTAACCGATAAGGGAACCAAAAGTTTAACGTTGCCAAGCGTTACGGTGAATCTGGAGGATTCCGGCTATATCAAGACGACTATCACTTTGGAGTACATGGCCGATAAACAGCTCGACGAGGAATTGGAGCAGAAATCCTATAAGGTTAAAGACTGTATTATAACGGTATTGCGGAACACGTCGGTCATATCTCTGCAGGATCCAAAAAAAACCGATGAACTTAAAAACAGGTTGCTGGCAGAGATCAATAATACGCTGGACTGCGGCAAAATATCCGGGCTTTATTTTGAAGAGTTTATTGTGCAATGATGATCCGGCAAGGAGGACACGATGAAAAATCTAAGCGATGAGCAAATCATGGCGATGCTAAATTTGCCGGCAAATCCGGCAGAGAATAATCAAGTCAAAATAGCTCAATTTTCTTCGCTGCAAGTTCAGCCGGTGGAAGATGCCAACGAGGATATATGCCTGCTGGGCGACGTGC
This sequence comes from Syntrophomonas sp., assembly GCA_035561215.1. Lineage (GTDB taxonomy): Bacteria > Bacillota > Syntrophomonadia > Syntrophomonadales > Syntrophomonadaceae > Syntrophomonas_B. The sequence continues at coordinate 10,130 of DATMYB010000444.1, forward strand.
GATTGGATCTGGAAGCGGAACTGGGCTGCACGGAACTGACGCTTAAAGAAGTGATCTGCCTCACGCAAGGCCAGGTTATCACCTTGGATACGATTGCCGGGGACATGGTAAATGTCAAGGCCAACAAGCAATGGCTGGCTTATGGAGAAATATTGGCCCTCAATGAAGTGCTGGGCATAAGAATCAATTCATTTAACAAAGAAGAATATTCTGTCAGGGGTGGGAAATAGGTTGGGAGCTGATTTCTGGGGAGCCGTTATACGAGTGGCCATATGCCTGCCGGTGGTGGTGGTGCTGGCTTATTTATTCATAAAATACGGTTTTTCCAAAACCTACACCCGTCGTAAGGGGAATATGGAGATTGTTGAACAAGTCGCGCTGCTGCCCAAGGCCAGTTTGAACATTGTCAAAATCGGCGATGAGTACTTGCTGCTGGGGGCCACCGAACACGAGATCAAACTGATAAAGCAGTTGGAGGATTATAAGGAAATGGAGCCGGTGGAGTTTCAGTTTCAATTCCATCTAAACGACGCTATTAAAAAAATAAGCAGGGAAAGCAAGCGGCATGGCAAAAATGGCTAAAACGAAACGTTACATATTTTTCGGAGCAATGATCCTGACGGTTTTGATCTTGTTTTGCAAAACGAATACGGCCATGGCTGACCCGTTGCCGGCAATCGATCTGCAAATAAGAAATACCGACGATCCCGTCGGCGTTGTCGATACGCTGAAAATGCTGACCCTGCTTACGATCTTGAGCTTGGCGCCGGCGATTCTGATCATGATGACTTCCTTTACCAGAATCGTGATTGTACTGGGCTTTGTGCGCAACGGTTTAGGAACCCAGCAAATACCGCCCAACCAGGTATTGATAGGCCTGGCGCTGATGCTGACGTTCTTTACCATGGCCCCGACCTATGAAAAAATCAACACGGAAGCCATTACTCCTTATCTAGCCGGCGAAATGTCGCAAACGGATGCTTTTGAGAAAGGTTCGGCGCCCCTTAAAGATTTTATGCTGAGACAAACCCGGGAGAAAGATCTTAATTTATTCATTTCCATGTCCGGCCAAGAGCAGCCGGCCAATCGCGAGGAGTTATCGATGGGCACTTTGGTCCCGGCGTTTACGATCAGCGAATTAAAAACGGCTTTTGAAATGGGATTTTATATTTTTCTTCCCTTTTTGGTGATTGATATCGTGGTGGCCAGCACGTTAATGTCGATGGGAATGTTTATGATCTCACCGATTATGATATCGCTGCCCTTTAAGATATTGCTGTTCGTTATGACCGACGGATGGTATTTGATTGTTAAGTCATTGCTGGAAAGCTACCGCTAGAAATAATATTTTGCGAGGAAGTGCTAAGATTTGTCACAGGAAGCCATTATGACCATCGTCCGTGAAACGGTAATGACCGCTATCTTATTAGCGGCGCCGCTGTTGCTGACCGGATTGCTGGTAGGTCTGGTAATCAGCATATTTCAGGCGGTAACTCAAATTCAGGAGCAGACGCTTACTTTTGTACCCAAAATCTTAGCCATTCTGCTGTCCCTATTGGTTTTTGGGCCATGGATGCTCAAGATTATTAATGATTTTACCGTTAACATATTTGTCAATC